>NZ_MEGA01000026.1:47094-52544 GCF_001725695.1 Microbacterium sp. SCN 71-21 | reverse complement strand
CACCCCGAGGACCGGCTGATCCTCCGCCGCTACTGCACCTGGGAGCTCCTCCGGTCCACTCGAACCCGCAGCCAATCCAGCCCCGCCGCCGGCTTCCAGAGGCAACGAGCCGCGCTGAAGTACTGTGCCGCGCTCCTTGGAGAGATCCGGGCGCAACAGGAGACACCGGCGACGTTCCCGCAGCGCCGGCTCGACGCCTATCTGACCGGTTCGCCCAGCCAACGCGACGCGCTGGCACCGTTCACTCGCTGGCTCCGAAAGCACCGGCTGAGCACCCTTCGGGTCGAATTCCGAGCCCACCGCCTCGAAGGGCGAGACTACGCCTCCGACCACCGCTGGCAGATGGCCCGCAGGTTCCTGTCCGATCCTGACCTGGACCCGAAGACCCGGGCCGCAGGTCTCCTCGTGCTGCTCTACGGAATACAACTGACCCGCATCGTCACGATCACACGGACACAGGTCAATACGAGCTCGCAGCCCGTAACACTCACCGTCGGAGCCGAGCCGATCGAGCTCCCCGAGATCCTCGGCGACGCCATCGTCGAACTTGTCGATGCTGCCCAGCACCACCCAGAAGGATGGCTGTTCCCCGGCAGGAACCCCGGCCGTCACCTCACCCCGGGCCCGCTGAGCCGCCGTCTTCGCACCGAAGGTTTGCTTGCCGGGAGCGCCCGCACGACAGCGCTCATCGAGCTCACCCGGCAATTGCATCCCCGGATCGTCTCGGATCTCCTCGGCATCACGACGGCGTCCGCTGCATCATGGTCGCGTCTCGCCGGCGGTGAATGGTCCGACTACCCGGCGCTTCGTTCCACCCACGCCTGAACGAGCATCACACGTCCGAGCCGGGGCCGGAAATCGCTTCGCGCAGCTGATCGACGGTCGGTGACCCTGCCAGCCCGGCAGGGGTGCGGAACACTCGACAGGCGAGCCCCACCGGCGCACCCTCCTCCGCGAAGGGGTCCACGCCGTTGACGAGGACGGTCGGAGACCCGTGAAACCCGAGGCGGGCGGCGTCCTCGGCGCTGCTGACCCTGTACGACCTGAGCAAGCCGGTGATCGAGCACCTCCCAGTTCGGGCAGCCGTCGAAGTACTGCAGTGTGATCTCCATGAAGGTCCTCTCAGTTCTCGGTGCCGCGGATCATCAACAGCGCTCCGGCGATCGCGGCGGTGACGATCACGATGTCGGCGACGTTCCCGATGAACCAGTTGCCATAGGCGAGGAAGTCCACGACGTGCCCCCGAGCGAATCCTAGGGCACGGAAGAGCCTGTCGCCGGCGTGCGAGGCGGCGGCCCCGCCGAGCGCGCCGATGACGATCGCCCACCCAGGGCGTCGGACGCGGAACGCGAATACGATCGCAGTGACGGTGGCCGCGACGGCGATGAGAGCGAACACCCAGGTGGAGCCCTCGCCGAAGGAGAACGCCGCTCCGGGGTTGTACGCGAGCTGCAGGCCCAGCAGGTCGCCGACCAACGGGATCCGCTCGTGCTCCGACAAGGCGGCCTCGGCCCACGCCTTCGTCCCCTGGTCGACCAGGACGACGAGGACGGCGATCAGCAGCGCCCAGGCCGTGAGCCGCCAGCGCCCTCTCTGCGACTGCTCTTCCGACGCCCGCTCAACGTCAGTTTTCGCGTCCGGGGTCATGCGAGGACCTCGAAGAGGCGGACAATGACGCCGGATTCGATCAGGATGAACAGGCCCAGGCCGATGAAGACGACGGGAACGAGCCAGTGCTCGACGCGCTCGAGCGTCTCCGTGACGGCCTTGTGGGTCCCGATCAGTCGGCCAGCGGCGCACCAGACGGCGACGAGGATCAGGAACACGACGATCATGATCGCGACGTCGCCGGGGGTGCTGGTGCGGAAGATCGGCGTGTAGAGGGAGATGTTGTCCGCCCCGTTGGCGATGGTGATCCCCGCTACGCCCCACAGCCCGACCGCAGTGATCTTGTGGTCGTCGTCATCGTCGTCTCCGTTGCGGCGCAGGCCGCGCACGAGGGTCCAGATGCCGATGCCGAGCGGGATCAGGCCGAGGAACCCGACCCATTCGTCCGGGACGATCGTCAAGCCGAGGGCGGCGACCACGCTGATCACGACCAGGGTGATGAACCCGAGGTACTGGCCCGCGACGATCTGCCAGGGTCGTGGGCTCCCGCGCCGGGAGGCGAGGAAGAGAACGGTGAGCACGACGATGTCGTCGATGTTGGTCGCCGCGAACAGACCGATCGCGGAGCCGATGGTCGCGAGCATCAGCTCTCCAACCGTGGGGTGCGGGTGCGGGCGGCGCGCAGCCCGTTGAGGATCACGATGACCTCGGCGATCTCGTGGACAAGGACGACGGCGGCGAGACCCAGGACCCCGAACAGGGCGAGCGGGAGCAGCGCGGTGATGATCAGCAGCGACAGGATGATGTTCTGGTTGATGATCCGCCGTCCCCGGCGGGCGTGGTCGAACGCCCGCGGGATGAGGCGCAGGTCGTGGCCGGTGAAGGCGACGTCGGCGGACTCGATCGCGGCATCGGAGCCGGTCGCGCCCATCGCGATGCCGATGTCGGCGGCCGCGAGGGCCGGAGCGTCGTTGATGCCGTCGCCGATCATCGCGACCGATCCCGCCTTCGACAGCTCGCCGATCGCGGTCGCCTTGTCCTCAGGACGCAGTTCCGCGCGCACGTCATTGATCCCGGCCTGCGCAGCCAGTGCACGAGCGGTGCGGGCGTTGTCGCCGGTGAGCATGGTCACCTCGATGCCCTGATCCGCGAGGGTGCGGACGACTTCGGGGACTTCTGGTCGCAGTTCGTCACGGACGCCGATCGCGGCAACAGGTGCCCCGTCACGGTGCACGATCACGACAGTCATCCCTTTCTCCTCGAGAACCGCCACCCGGTCGCCGAGCCCAGCGGCGTCAAGCCAGCGGGGGCTGCCGACTATGATCCTCGCCCCGTCGACGGTGCCTTCGATGCCGTGCCCCGCCTGCTCGGTCACGCCGGCAGCCGCCGGAACACCCGGCGCTGCCGCGGTGATCGCCGCAGCGAGAGGATGCGTGCTGTGCTGTTCCAGCGCTGCCGCCCAGGCGAACGCCTGCGTCTCGGTCACGCCGTCGGCGGTAAGGACGGCGGTAACCGTCGGCTCGTTGCGGGTCAGGGTGCCGGTCTTGTCGACAGCGACGTGCCGGACAGCACCGAACCGCTCGAACACCGCACCCGACTTGATGATCACGCCGAACTTGCTCGCCGCGCCGATCGCGGCCACGACCGTCAGCGGCACCGAGATCGCCAGCGCGCAGGGAGAGGCGGCGACCAGCACGACGAGCGCGCGGGTGATCCACACCTCCGGGTCGCCCAGCAGCGACCCGATCAGCGCAACCAGCGCAGCGAGAATCAGCACGCCCGGCACCAGCGGGCGCGCGATCCGGTCCGCGAGACGCGCCCGCTCGCCCTTCTCCGTCTGCGCCTGCTCCACCAACTCGACGATGGTCGTGAGCGAGTTGTCTGTGCCCGCCGCCGTCGTCTCGACCTCCAGCGCGCCGGAGCTGTTGATCGCGCCGGCCGACACCGCATCCCCGGGCCCGACCTCGACCGGGATCGATTCCCCGGTGATCGCCGACGTGTCCAGGCTGGAACGCCCCGCACGAACGATCCCGTCGGTCGCGATCCGCTCGCCCGGACGAACGACCATGACCTGGCCGACCGTCAGCTCCTTCGCCTGCACCTCCACGGACCCGCCGTCGCGCAGCACGGTCGCGGTCTCCGGAACGAGCTTCAGCAACGCCCGCAGACCCCCGCGGGCCCTGTCCATCGCCTTGTCCTCCAGGGCCTCAGCAATCGAATACAGGAACGCCAGCGCTGCGGCTTCCTCCACGTAGCCGAGGATCACCGCGCCGACAGCGCTGATCGTCATCAGGAGTCCGATGCCGAGCTTGCCCTTGAACAGCTTCCGGATCGCACCGGGCGTGAACGTCGACGCACCCAGCAGGAGACCGATCCAGAACAGCACCAGCGCCGGGATCGCGAGGCCGGACCACTCAAAGACCAGACCGGCCAGGAACGCGACACCGGAGAACACCGGCACCATGACCCTCCGGTCCCTCCACCAGGGCCGCTCGGCCTCCTCGTGTTCCTCGCCCGCCGTGGCGGCAGGCTCATGCTCGCAGCCGCACGCCGCGCTCACGCGTCAGCCCCCGCTCCGCAGCACCCCGGCACCGTGCACGCCGAGTCCACGCACGGAGCGTGCTCGTCGACAGCCAAGGTGACATCCACCAACGCGACAAGCGCGGCGGCGAGGTGCGGGTCGGCGATCTCGTAACGGGTCTGACGACCCTCCGGTTCGCCGACCACGATCCCGCAGTCACGCAAGCACGTGAGATGGTTCGACACGTTCGAGCGCGTCAGCTCCAGCTCGCGCGAGAGCACAGCCGGGTAACTCGGGCCATCGAGCAGGGACATCAGGATCCGGGAACGCGTCGGGTCTGCCATGGCCCGGCCGAGCCGGTTCATGACATCGAGGCGTGAAGCAATGGTCAGCATGCACTGAACTATACAGTATGCGCTGATCAATCACGGATCGGCCGGTGGCCAGCCACCACCCGGAAGCCAGCCGACATCTGGTCAATTCGCGACTCAACAACAATCGGCGCTACCAGTATCGGGGATCACGACGTGCAGACGGCTGCCGTCGGGCAACGACGCGTCGACGAACGGCTGACTGAGGTCGACGCGGCGGCCGGTGGTGTGCAGCATCCGCTCGACGAGGTCACGCACCCCCTCATCGGTGAGCGTCAGCGCGACACGCTCGCTGCGACCTCCGCGCGCGATGAAGACGCGGTCGGGCGCGTTGATCCAGATCTCCTCGACCGTCGGGTCATCGACATAGGTCTGCAGCACCCCGAATCCGCTCACCGCGGCGAGCACGGCACGCACCGCGGCGTGCTCGTCGTCGAGCGGAGCCGCGCCGCGCGCGAGCGCCTGATCGTTGAAGCGCCGCACTTCGGCGCGCACGACGTCGGCGACGATCTCCGGATGCCGCGACGCGTCGGTGCGCTCGGAGCGCAGCCGCTCACGCACCCGCTCGACCACGACGGCGCGGCCGGTGGGCGGCGTCGCGATCGGAGGCGGGTTCATGCGACGCATCCTGGCAACGAGCGCCGCCTGCGCGCGGAGCGCTCTCCACAGTCGCCCTCGTGGGGAGGAGACCAGGCAGGCACGCGTGCCGCATCGCGGACCCAGCCCGCACCCGATCGCGCCAGCCACGAACGACACCCGTGACGGCTAGCCGCGAGACCGCCGGGAACCGTCGGCCATCGCCGCTTCCGCGACGATGCCTCTCACTAGACTGATCGCACTCGCGGGAGTGGTGAAATTGGCAGACACGCAGGATTTAGGTTCCTGTGCCTGAGGGCGTGTGGGTTCAAGTCCCACCTTCCGCACGACCGGCGGCCGTTGTCGTCGGCAGG
>NZ_MEGA01000026.1:23068-47082 GCF_001725695.1 Microbacterium sp. SCN 71-21 | reverse complement strand
CACCAGCATGACTTCACCCGGCTGCTGGCGGATTTCGATCTGCGACTGCGCTCATCCCCTGGCTCGACCCTGTCCACATCATCAACCAGGCAGGTCCGTGGGCTCTCGCCGTCGTCTGCTTCATCGTGTTCGCCGAGACGGGCCTGCTCGTCGGGTTCCTGCTGCCCGGCGACACCCTGCTGATCATCGCGGGTGTGCTCACCAACACCCACGACATCTTCGGGCTCAACATCTGGGTGGTGTCCCTGCTCATCGCCCTCTCGGCGTTCATCGGCGGTGAAGTCGGCTACCTCATCGGACACAAAGCCGGGCCGGCGATCTTCGAACGCAAGGAATCCGGGCTCTTCAGCAAACACAACGTCGATCGCACGAACGCGTTCTTCGAGCGCTTCGGCGGGCTCACCGTCATCCTCGCCCGCTTCGTGCCGATCGTGCGCACCTTCGCGCCGGTCGCCGCCGGCGTCGGCCACATGCCGTGGAAGCGCTACTCGCTCTACAACCTGATCGGCGCGTTGCTCTGGGGCTTCGGCATGACGATGCTCGGCTACGTGATCGCGTACGTGCCGTGGATCCGTCATTTCGTCGTCAACTACATCGACCTGATCCTCGTGGGTGTCGTGGTGCTGACGGTGCTCGTCACCGGCTACCACTACCTGCGCGAGCGTCAGAAGGCGAAGAAGGCGCGCATCGCGCGGGATGCCGCGGCATCCGCCGGCGAGGCCTGATCAGCGCAGCGTCAGACGTGGGCGTCGTGCTCGACGTGCCCGGCGGGCTCCAGCTGGAACGTCGAGTGCTCGACGTCGAAGTGGTCGGCGAGGCACGTCTGCAGACGGCTCAGGATGCCGCCGGCCTCCCCGCTCGCGAAGCACTCGTCGGTCACGACGACATGGGCTGAGAAGACCGGGGCTCCCCGCGTCAGCTGCCACACGTGCACGTCGTGCACCGCGACGACGCCGTGCGTCTGCAGGATGTGATCGCGGATCTTCTCGACCTGCATGCCGGCCGGTGCCGACTCGGCGAGCACGGAGAACACCTCGCGCAGCAGCCCGATCGCGCGCGGGATCATCAGGGCGGCGATCGCGAGCGACGCGATCGCGTCGGCCTGACCGAACCCCGTCACGAGGATCACGACCGCCGCGATGATCACCGCCGCGGAGCCCAGCAGGTCACCCATCACCTCGATGTAGGCGCCGCGCACATTCAGGCTGTGACGCTGGGCGGCGCTGAGAAGCCACATCGCGGTCGCGTTCGCGAGAAGGCCCACGATCGCGACGACGAGCATGGGGCCGGCGAGCACGTGGGCGTCCTCGTTGGAGACGAGACGGGTGATCGCCTCGACGACGATCCAGACGCTCAAGCCGATCAGGATGACGCCGTTGATGAGGGCACCGAACACCTCGGCGCGCTGGTAGCCGAACGTGCGCCGCTCGTTCGCCGGCCGGGCCGCCACGGCGCTCGCGATGAGCGCGACGACGAGGGCCGCGGCATCCGTCAGCATGTGGGCCGAGTCGGCCAGCAGCGCGAGCGACCCGGTGAGGATCGCCCCCACGACCTGGACGACGAAGACCACCGAGGTGATCGACAACGAGATCGCCAGCAGCCGGCGATTGCTTCCCCCGCGGAGCCCCCCGGCTCCGTGCGCGTGATCGTGCATGACTCCACGGTAGAACCGGGAGGTGCCGGATGCCGCGTCCTCGCGCTAGTCGGGAACGAGACCGATTCTCAGGGTCGCCCGGCGGCGTGCGCCCACTCCGGAGAACCGGCTCCTCTGCCGTCGGCGACGCGCGGTCAGGCGCGGATCTCCGGAGATGCGGTCGCCCACGCGCGGCCGCAGGCCGCCCGGCCGCCGCGCCCCCGCGTCAGAGCGCGCTGAGCAGCGGCGCGAGCGCGACGAAGGCGCGCGCGCGATGGGATGCCGCGTTCTTCTCCGCCGCACTCCACTCGCCGACGGTGCGCTCGGCCGCGAGATCCTGACCCTCGGGGATGAAGATCGGGTCGTAGCCGAAGCCCCCGTCGCCCGAGGCCGCCAGCGCGAGGCGCCCGGGCCACACGCCCTCGACGACGTGCTCGTCGCCGCCGGGCACGACGAGCGCGATCGTCGAGACGAACTGGGCGCCGCGGTGCGGGTCGGGGACGTCGGAGAGCTGGTCGAGCAGCAGTTCGAGGTTCGCGCGGCCGTCTTTGCGGTGGCCGGCCCAGTAGGCCGAGAACACGCCCGGCGAGCCGCCGAGCACGTCGACGCAGATGCCCGAGTCGTCGGCGAGGGCGGCGAGGCCGGTGTGGGCGGCGGCGGCCCGCGCCTTGATCAGCGCATTCTGCGCGAATGTGACGCCGTCCTCGACCGGTTCGGGCCCGTCGTAGCCGACGACCTCGAGGTCGGGCCGGGTCGCGGCGACGATGGCCGCGAACTCCTCGACCTTGTGGGCGTTGTGCGTGGCCAGCACGATGCGCTGCGGCATCCGCTCAGCCCTCGAGCGCAGCGGTCTGGGCGTCCCGCAGCGACGCGGCACCGGCGACTCCCAGTTCGAGCAGGCGGTCGAGTTCGCGCTTGTCGAACGGCGCGCCCTCGGCGGTGCCCTGCACCTCGACGAAGAGCCCACGGCCGGTGACGACGACGTTCATGTCGGTCTCGGCGCGCACGTCCTCGACGTACGCGAGGTCGAGCATCGGCTCACCATCGATGATGCCGACGGACACGGCCGAGACCGAGTCGATGAGCACCTGCGACTTCTGGCCGATGAACTTCTTCTCGCGCCCCCACGCGATCGCGTCGGCGAGGGCGACGTAGGCGCCGGTGATCGCCGCCGTACGGGTTCCGCCGTCGGCCTGCAGCACGTCGCAGTCGATGACGATCGTGTTCTCCCCGAGCGCCTTCGTGTCGACGACGGCACGCAGCGCGCGACCGATGAGCCGGGAGATCTCGTGCGTGCGACCGCCGATCTTGCCCTTCACACTCTCGCGGTCGTTGCGCTGGTTGGTGGCGCGGGGAAGCATCGCGTACTCGGCGGTCACCCATCCCTTGCCCTTGCCGGTCAGCCAGCGCGGCACGCCGTTCGTGAACGACGCCGTGCACAGCACCTTGGTGTTGCCGAACGAGATGAGCGCGGAGCCCTCGGCCTGGGCGCTCCACCCGCGTTCGATGGTCACGGGACGCAGCTGGTCGACGGCGCGGCCGTCGGCGCGGACGATGTCGGTCATGAGATGGCCTCCTCGGATGCCGCGGCCCTCCGCGGCAGGTCGATGACTCCGGTCTGCACGAGCTGCACGCTGCGCACCTCGCGGCCCATCAGCCGATGGGCGAGCCGGATGAAGTCGTCGGCGGACGTTCCCGTCGCCTCGTAGACGTGGTGGGGTGCGGCATCCGCCGGTGCGAGCAGGTCGCGGGAGACCAGTTCGCGGTAGACGTCCTTCGCGGTCTCGGTGTCGCTCGAGACGAGGCTCACGTCCGGCCCCATCACATAGCTGATCGCGCCCTCGAGGAACGGGTAGTGGGTGCAGCCGAGCACGAGGGTGTCAACCCCCGCCTCCCGCAGCGGCGCGAGGTACTCCTCGGCGGCGCGCAGCACCTCGGGCGAGCCGGTGACGCCCCGCTCGACGAACTCGACGAACAGCGGGCACGCCTGCGTGAAGACCTCGACGCCGGGCGCGATCTGCAGCATGTCCTGGTAGGCGCCCGACGAGATGGTGCCGAGCGTGCCGATGACGCCGATACGGCCCGACCGGCTCGTCGCGACGGCGGTGCGCACGGCGGGGCCGATGACCTCGACGACCGGCACGTCGTAGCGTTCGCGCGCGTCGCGCAGCATCGCCGACGACGCCGTGTTGCAGGCGATCACGAGCATCTTCACGCCCTGCTCGACGAGGGTGTCGAGCACCTCGAGCGAGTAGCGCCGCACGTCGGCGATCGGCTTCGGGCCGTACGGCGAGTGGGCGGTGTCGCCGACGTAGAGCAGCGATTCGGCCGGCAGCTGCTGCGAGATCGCCCGGGCGACGGTGAGACCGCCGACCCCGGAGTCGAAGATCCCGATCGGCGCGCTGTTCACGATCACCGAGCCTACCCGCGTGCGGCGCGCCCCTACGCTGGAGCCATGCCCGAGAGCACGGCTCTGCTGACCGACCGGTACGAACTCACCATGCTCGACGCCGCAGTGCGCGACGGCACGGCGAACCGCCGCTGCGTGTTCGAACTGTTCGGCCGGCGCCTGCCGGGCGGTCGGCGCTTCGGTGTCGTCGCCGGCACGGGCCGCCTTCTCAGCCTGCTGCGCGACTTCCGCTTCGGCGAGGACGAGCTGCGGTTCCTGCGCGACGAGAGAGTGGTGGATGCCGCCACCCTCCGTCTCCTCGAGCAGTACCGGTTCACCGGCACCATCACGGGCTACCGCGAGGGCGAGCTCTACTTCCCGGGCTCGCCCGTGCTCACCGTCGAGGGAACGTTCGCCGAGGCGGTCATCCTCGAGACGCTCGCCCTCAGCGTGCTCAATCACGACTCGGCGGTGGCGACGGCCGCCGCGCGCATGTCGATCGCGGCCGGATCGCGACCCCTCGCCGAGATGGGTTCGCGTCGAACGAGCGAGCAGGCGGCGATCGCGGCCGCGCGCGCCGCGTTCATCGCGGGATTCGGGGCGACCAGCAACCTCGAGGCGGGGCGCCGGTTCGGCATCCCCACAATGGGAACGGCGGCGCACGCCTGGACGCTGCTGCACGACACCGAGGAAGACGCCTTCCGCGCGCAGATCACGGCGCTCGGCGTCGACACGACCCTGCTCATCGACACCTACGACATCGACCGCGGGGTCGAGACTGCGGTGCGGGTCGCCGGCCCCGGGCTCGGCGGGGTGCGCATCGACTCGGGCGATCTGCCGGTCGTCGCCGCGCACGTGCGCGACCGACTCGACGCCCTCGGTGCGCCGCGCACCCGCATCACCGTGACGAGCGATCTCGACGAGTACGCCCTCGCGGCTCTCGCCGCCTCCCCCGTCGACGCGTACGGGGTCGGCACGTCGCTCGTGACCGGCTCCGGGAGCCCCACGGCGCAGATGGTCTACAAGCTCGTCGCGCGGCAGGATTCCGCCGGCACCTGGATCCCCGTGGCGAAGGCGTCGGCCGAGAAGGCGACGACGGGTGGCCGCAAGAGCGCCTTCCGGACGCTCTCGGGCGGGGTGGCGACATCCGAGCTCATCCGGGTGGCGGACGGCTTCGACACCCCGCACGGCAGCGACCACCCCGACGCCCGGGCACTCCAGACGGTGCTCGTCGATCACGGCGACATCGACACCGCGTTCGAGGGGTCAGAGGGCGTGTCCGCCGCACGCGCCCACCACATCGCGGCTCGCGCCGAGCTGCCGTCGCGGGCCCTCGGTCTCAGCCGATCGGACCCCGCGATCCCGACGGTCTACGCCGCCGGGTGATGAGCGGGGCGGATGCCGCGCTCACGCCTTGAGCGACTCGTAGATCTCCTTGCAGGTGGGGCACACGGGAAACTTCTCGGGGTCGCGCCCCGGCGTCCACTTCTTGCCGCACAGCGCACGCACCGGCTTCCCGGTGAGCGCGGACTCGAGGATCTTCTCCTTCTTCACGTAATGGGAGAAGCGCTCATGGTCACCGGGCTCGATGTTCTCCTCGCGGATGAGCTCTTCGAGCTCTCGGTCGAGGGTGGCCAGACCCCCATGGTCGGGCGCGTCGAGTGGGGTGCTCATGGGTTGCCAGTGTAGCCGCGGGGACGCCCGCTCGGACCGGTGATCCCCAGCCCGGAGCGCACTGTCAGGGCGGGCGCATAGGATCGCCGCGTGGCGAAGAAGGTGCACCGCATCCACTCGCTCCCGGACGACGCGCCGTGGGCGGGAGGTCTGCCGCCCGAGGGGTCGCTGGAGCATCCGCTCTCGATCCGCGCCCTCGATCGGGTGCTCTCCCTGCAGCGGCCGGTCGTGCTCGCACACCTGCGCAGCGTGCGGCTGCGGCATCCGGATGCCTCACCGGCAGAGATCGTTCGCGTGCTCGAGCGTCGCTACCTCACCGCCATCACGACCGGCGGCGCTGCGGTGGGTGCGACTGCCGTCGTGCCGGGGATCGGGACCGGAGTGACACTCGCCCTGAGCGGTGTCGAGACCGTGGGGTTCCTCGAGACGACGACCCTGTTCGCACAGTCGATCGCCGAGGTGCACGGCGTCGCGATCGACGACCCCGACCGGGCTCGGGCGCTGGTGCTGACCCTCATGCTCGGACAGGAGGGCGTCGCCCTCGTGTCACAGCTGGCCGGTGAGGCCACCGGACGCGGTCAGAACCGCGCCGGCTACTGGGGTGACCTCGTCACCCGCACGATCCCCCGCGGCGCCCTGGGTCCTGTGGTCGACACCCTCAAGTCGACCTTCGTGCGTCATTTCGCGACCCGCGGCGGCGCCTCGATCATCGGGAAGGCACTCCCCTTCGGCATCGGCGCCGCGATCGGGGGCACGGGCAACCATCTGCTCGGCCGCCGGGTCGTGACGACCTCACGGAAGGCCTTCGGCGCGCCCCCGGCGATGCTGCCCGTCGAGCTCGAACCGCGGGCGGGCGCCCGGCGTACCGAGCACATCGTCGGCGGCGCGCTCGGCCGTGCCGCCGGCGGCGCCGCGGCGATCACCGGCAGCGCGGTGCGCGGGGTGTCGAAGGCGACGGAGCGGCTGCGCCCCCGCCGGGAGGTGCGCATCCGGGAGAACCCCGCCCCCGACGACGACAGCGGGCGCCGACCCTGAGGTCGACGCCCGCTGTGCGGCATCCGTTCGTCAGCTGAGCGAGCCGAGCGTGACGTCGACCGTGTGCGATGCGCCGTCGCGCACATACGTCAACGAGGCCTTCGCGCCCGCAGCAAGAGCACGCACCTCGGCGGTCAGGTCGACGGCACCGGTCACGGGCTGGCCGTTGAACTCGGTGATGATGTCGCCCTTCTGCAGACCCGCGGCGGCCGCCGGGCCGCCCGAGGTGACGTCGGCGACATAGGCGCCTGAGATCGTCGCGCCGGTGACGTTCGCCGAGTCCTGCACCGACGCACCGAGCAGACCGTGCGTGGCCTTGCCGTTCTGGATCAGCTCGTCGGTGATGCGCTTGACGATGTCCGACGGAATCGAGAAGCCGACGCCGATGTTGCCCGACTGGGTCCCCGACGTCGACGAGCCGGTGCCCGCGATCGCGACGTTGATGCCGATCAGCTGACCTGAGGAGTCGACCAGCGCGCCACCGGAGTTGCCGGGGTTGATGGCGGCATCCGTCTGGATCACCGAGATCTTGATCGTCGAGGTCGTGGAGGTCTGCGTCTGGCCCTGTCCGAAGTCGAACTGGAACGGCGACTGCTGGCCCTGCTGCGTGTCGCCGCCCGAGCTGCCGGAGCTGCTGGGAGCGGACGACGCGATCTCGATCGAACGGTTCAGAGCGCTGACGATGCCGTTGGTCACGGTGTTCGACAGGCCAAGGGGCGCGCCGACGGCGATCGTCTGGTCGCCGACGTTGAGCTTCGACGAGTCGCCGAAGGTGATCGGGGTCAGCCCCGATGCGCCCGTCAGCTTGATGACGGCCAGATCGTAGGTCGGGTCGGTGCCGACGACGGTCGCGTCGTAGATGTGGCCGTCGGAGGTGGTGACCTTGAGCGTGGCGTTGGCAGTTGCGCCGTCGAGGGTGACGACGTGGGTGTTGGTCACGACGTACCCGTCGGCGGTCAGGATGACACCCGAACCGGTTCCGGCGGACTGGCCCGACTCGGCACTGATCGTGACGACGCTCGGCACCACCTTCGCGGCGACTGCCGTGGTCTGGTTGACGGAGCTGGTGTCGTTCACGGTGACCGTCGTCGGGCCGGATGCCGCGGACGTCGTGCCCTTCGGGCTCCACAGCGTCATGCCGGCAGCCGCACCGCCGAGGCCGGCGGCACCGCCGACGATCGCCGCGGCGACGAGGAGACCGACCGCGCGCGTCGCGCCGGACTTCTTCTTCGGCGCAGGAGCAGCGGGGGTGCCCCAGAGGGGAGCGGTCGGGCCGGTCGCGGCCGGGCCGAACGACTCACCCGTCGCCGGGGCGACCGGAACGGTCGGCGCCGTCGCCGAGGCGGCCTCGGCCGCGGAGATCTCAGGAAGCGGGGGCCGTGCGGCGGCGGTGTCGACGGCCGGCTCCGGCGCAGGGCTCGGGGTGGGGGGAATCGGTGCCGCGGCTGCCGCCTCGGCGTCGGACTGCTCGGGGCGGGTGCCCTCGGTGTCGCTCATGACTGCTCCTTCTGTGCTCTGGGACCACCCTGCACAGCGACTCTGTGCGTTTTCTATGACAGACGTGAAACGGTCCTATGCGCTCCCCTCCAGTAGCGTGTGGCGGGTGCACGACATTCCCGGCGCTTGGCGTCGAGCCGCCCGCGGTGCGGGCCTGCTGACCGATGACGGGGTTCCGATTCCGACGATCTTCGCCGAGATGTCGGCGCTGGCCCAGCAGACGGGCGCGATCAACCTCGGTCAGGGCTTCCCGGACGAAGACGGACCGGCCGAGATCCTCGAGGCCGCCCGGGCGGCGATCGCGAACGGTGTCAATCAGTACCCGCCGGGGCGCGGCATCCCCGATCTGCGGCTCGCCGTGGCCGAGCATCAGCGTCGCTTCTACGGCCTGGACCTCGACCCCGACCGTCACGTGCTGATCACCGCGGGCGCCACCGAGGCGCTGTCGTCGACACTGCTGGCGCTGATCGACTCCCCCGACGACGAGGTGGTCGTCTTCGAGCCGTACTACGACTCCTATGCGGCCTGCGTGGCCCTCGCGGGAGCCCGTCTCGTGACGGTCCCCCTCGCCTGGCCCGATTTCCGACCCGACCTCGACCGGCTGCGCGATGCGGTGACAGACCGCACCCGAGTCATCCTCGTGAACGACCCGCACAACCCCACGGGGGCCGTCTTCGACGACGAGGTGCGTGCCGAGCTGGTGCGCCTCGCGATCGAGCACGACGCGATCATCGTCGGCGACGAGGTGTACGAGCACCTCACCTTCGACGGTCACCGTCACCGCCCCCTCGCGACCCTCCCGGGCGCGTGGGAGCGCACGCTGACGATCTCGTCGGCCGCGAAGACGTTCTCGGTGACCGGGTGGAAGATCGGCTGGGTCACCGGGCCGGCCGCGCTGGTCGACGCCGTGCTGGCGGTCAAGCAGTTCCTCACCTACGTGAACGGCGCGCCGTTCCAGCCCGCCGTCGCGACCGCGCTGCGGCTGCCCGACTGTTTCTTCACCGGCATCGCGACGACCCTCGAGCACAAGCGCGACCTGCTGCAGGATGGCCTGCGGACCGCCGGCTTCGACGTCGCCCCCTCGCGAGGCTCGTACTTCGTCGTGGCGGATGCCGCTCCCCTGGGCGCGACCGATGCGGTGGCGTTCTGCCGCGAGCTTCCGGTGCGCGCGGGCGTCGTCGCGATCCCCCTGACGGCGTTCGTCAGCGACGCGGCGCGAACCGAGTACGCCACCCTGGTGCGCTTCGCGGCCTGCAAACGCACCGAGGTGCTCGCGGATGCCGCGGCCCGCCTCGCCGAGCTGCGCTGATCCGGTCGCACCGAAGCCGGTGGGCCGTGCTCGATCCCGTCAGATCTCGCGCGGCACGACCGTGTATCGACGCAGCTGCAGGGCGGGGTTCACGCGACGAACCCGCTCGACGTCATCGAGCGAGACGTCCGCGAGCGCGAGCCCGGTGGTCGTGCCGATCGACGCGCGCACGACTCCGGTCGGGTCGATGATCGCCGAGTGCCCCACGCCGATCGGCGGGGTGTGGTCGGCGGCGGCAACGAACACCGTGTTCTCGATCGCGCGGGCGCGCAGCAGCGTCATCCACTGGTCTTCCTTCAACGGACCGCGCACCCACTCGGCGGGAACGAGCACGAGATCGGCGCCGGCGTCGACGACGACACGGGTCGACTCGGGGAACCGCAGGTCGTAGCAGGTGATGAGCCCGACGCGCACGCCATCGACCTCGAGGGTCTGGGGAGCGTCGAGCGCACCGGGCTCGATCCAGTCGGACTCACGCTGCCCGAACGCGTCGTAGAGGTGCTGCTTGCGATAGACCGCGCGCACGCCGTCGGCGGCGACCGCCACGACGGTGTTGCGCACCTTGCCGGAGACAGGCGCCGACTCGACGAGTCCCGCGACGACGACCACGTCGTGCTGCTGCGCGAGGGCCTGCAGGTGGGTGACGAACGGGCCGTCGAGGGGTTCCGCGTGGGCGGCGAGGCGCTCATCGAACGGGTCGACGAAATAGCTCGCGTACTCGGGGAACACCACGAGACGGGCACGGGATGCCGCGGCCCGCGCGACGAGCGCTGCGACCGCTTCGCGGTTGGCCGCAAGCACCTCGGTGGGTGTGAACTGGGCGACGGCGACGGTCAGCGCAGGAGAGGTCACCCGCCCATCCTCCCGCGTCGGCGTCGCCGCGCCAACCGCGGCGACGCGCCCGGGTGACCGGCCCGGATTCGACGGCCCTCCGGGAGCGTGCTAGGCTCATTCCTTGTGCCGCGGGGTGGAGCAGCTCGGTAGCTCGCTGGGCTCATAACCCAGAGGTCGCAGGTTCAAATCCTGTCCCCGCAACCACGGCGAAAGCCGCAGAGGCCGTTTCCGGAGAATTCCGGGAGCGGCCTCTTCGCGTTCTCGCCGGATCTTCCGTGGACGCGCGCGCTCTCGTAGGCTGACCCCGTCGGACCTCTCGGGAAGGTGCATCATGACGAACGAGATCGACGAACGGGCGAGCGTCGCGCAGATCACCGAACGACTGTCGACCCGGTATCCCCACCTCGACCCTCGCCACGTGGCCAGCGTCGTCGCGGCGGCCTACGACGGAATGAGCACGGCGCGTGTGCGCGACTTCGTGCCCGTGCTGGTCGAGCGCCAGGCCAAGGGTCTGCTGCGCGACGAGGAGGCACGTGCCGATCGGCGTATCCCGGCTTGACCCCGTCGTAGAGACACCCGTCGGGCGCTCGGCGCTCGGCGACGTGCTCCTCGCGTGGAGCGCCTCCCCGCCGGAGCACCGTCATAACACGGGTCGCCGCCTGATGCGCGAGCTCGCGCGCGAGCTGGAGGCCGCGGCATCCGTCGACATCGTCTCCGTCTGCGCACGCTGCGGAGGCACTCACGGCCGTCCCCGCGTCACCGCCGGCGACATCGCCGTGAGCGTCACCTACGCCGGGGATCTGGTGGTGGCCGCCGCTGCTCCGCACCACATCGCCGATGAGATCGGGGTCGACGCCGAGAACGAGGGGGCGGATGCCGCTTCCCCCCTCGCCGACCTCGCGCCCCTGTTCGCTCCCGCTCCCCCGCCGACGACCGTCGGGTGGACGCAGATCGAAGCCGCGCTGAAAGCCGATGGCCGCGGCATCCGCGTGCCCGTGGGAGACGTGGTCGTCGGCGAGGCGGTGCCGTCCGCGCTGCCGGGCGCCGTCGCTGTCACGGTGCCGGGCCGCGCAGAGCCCGTGCACGTCGCGACGTGGCACGGGATCGACGGCGTCGCCGTCAGCGTGGCGATCGTGGCGTCGTTGACAGCGGAGCCGTGAGCGGCGCCGGCTCCCCCGGTGCGCCACCCGCGGGAAGTTCCGGCAGCGTGGTCTCGAACAGCCACGCGTGCAGCAGCGTACGCACCTCGGGGCCGGCGATCTCCTCGGCCAGCGCCACGAAATCGTCGGTGCCGACGCTGCGCCCGCGGTGCCGCGACATCCACTCGCGCAGCAGCGTGAAGAACGGCCCGTCGCCGAGCGTGAGCCGCAGCGCCTGCAGGGTAAGCGCGCCGCGCTTGTAGACACGGTCGTCGAACATGTCGTCGGGTCCCGGGTCGGCGAGCAGCAGATCCTGGGGCAGCGACGCGAGCCGCGCGTGATGGGCGAGGGCCTTCTGATGAGCGGATGCCCCGCCCGACCGTTCCGACCAGAGCCATTCGGCGTAGCAGGCGAAGCCCTCATTGAGCCAGATGTGCCGCCAGAGCGTGACCCCCACGCTGTTGCCGAACCACTGGTGCGCGAGCTCGTGGGCGACGAGGCGCTCGAGGCTTCCCGCGCCGTCGATGTGGTTGGCGCCGAACACCCCCATCCCCTGCGCCTCGAGCGGGATCTCCAGGTCGTCGGCGGTGACCACGACGGTGTAGGCGGGGTGCGGATAGGGACCGAACGCCTCCTCGAAGACCGCCATCATGCGCGGCACATCGGCCAGGTCTGCGTGCACGCGAGCCTCGAGGGCGCGCGGATAGACAAGATCGACCGGCGGTGCGGTCGCGACCCGTTCGACGACGTAGCGGCCGATCTGCAGCGCGACGAGGTACGTCGACGTCGGTTCGGGGTGCGCGAAGGACCAGGTGGTTCGCCCACCCCGGGTCGACCTGCGAAGCGCGGGACCGGCCGACACCGTGTAGTCGGCCTCCGTCGTCACCTCGATGGCGTACGTGGCGCGATCACGGGCGACGTCGTTGCACGGGAACCACGTCGGCGCGCCGGTCGGCTGTGAGGCGACGATCGCGCCGTCGGTGAGCTCCTCCCACCCGAGCGCCCCCCACCGGGTGCGACGCGGGTGCGGCGAGCCGGAGTACGCGACCTCGAGGCGGAACGCATCACCCGCGGCGAGCTCTGCCGACAGCGTGATGCGCAGCTTGCGGTCGCTCTGGCGGAACGTCGCCTTGCGGTCACCGTCCACCCGCACCTTGCCGACCCGCAGGCCGACGACGTCGAGACTCACCGTGCGGGTGGCGGCGAGCGCTCGCCCGTCGAGCACGACGGTGCCCTGCAGGCGGTTGGTCGAGACGCGGTAATCGAGCCGCAGATCGTAGTGCTCGACGGCGATCGCGGCGTCGCCGCTCTGCGGGGTGTACGGGTCGACCGTCATACCCGCTCGCTCTGGTAGGCGCGCACCTTGACTGCCCGCCAGGGGCCGATCGGATTGCCGCTCCACCGTGAGCCGACCGGCACGGCCTCTCCGCGCATCACGAGGGAGGCGGGACCGACGGTCGCATCCGCGCCGATCGTGGCGGCCGGCAGGATCACGCTGTGCGGGCCGAGCGTGCCCCCGGGTTCGATCGTGACGGTGTCGATGCTCATCACTCGATCATGGAACAGATGCGTCTGAACCACACATCCGCGGTTCACCGTCGCCCCGTCGCCGAGGGTCACGAGATCGGGTTCGGGCAGCCAGTAGCTGTCGGTCCACACGCCGCGGCCGACCTTCGCGCCGAGGGTGCGCAGCCACATCGCGAGGGCCGGCGTGCCGGCCGCGCTGTTGGCGAACCAGGGCGCCGCGAGCATCTCGGTGAAGGTGTCCGCCACCTCGGTGCGCCAGATGAAGCTCGACCAGAGCGGATGCTCCCCGGGGTGGATGCGACCGACGAACGCCCATTTCGCCGCCGTCGTGATGAGCGCGGCGACCGCGCCTGCGACGAGCAGCACGACCCCCGACAACAGCACTGCCGCGACCCCGCCCCAGGCGTGGGAGATCGCCGCCAGGGTGAGAAGCACGCCGAGGCCGAGCCCGCAGGTCACGAACACCGGCACGATTCGGCACAGCTCCCACAACGTGCGCGCCACGCGCAGTCCCGGCCGCGGCCGGTAGGTGCGCTCGAGGTCGCCGTCGTTCACGATGCGACGCAGGCGCACGGCCGGCGATCCGAGCCAGGACGATCCGGGCTTGGCTTTGGGCGGTGCGACCGAGAGCACGGCGACCAGGCCGTCCTTCGGCACACGGTGCCCGGCGGCGGCGAGGCCGGAGTTGCCGAGGAAGGCGCGCTTACCGATGCGCACCGGAGCGAGCCGCATCATCCCGGCACTCAGCTCGTAGGTGGCGACCATGGTGTCGTCGGCGAGGAACGCCCCGTCGTCGACAGTCGTCAGCGAGGGGATCAGCAGCACGGTGGATGCCTCGACGTCGTGCCCGACCCGGGCGCCGAGCAGTCGCAGCCACACGGGGGTGAACAGGCTCGAGTACAGCGGGAACAGCACCGTGCGGGAGGAGTCGAGCAGGCGCTCGGTCGTCCACGCCTGCCAGGCGATGCGGCTGCGTACCGGGTGCTCGCCCTCGCGCAGCCCGATCGCGAGCAGTCGGACGAGCACCACCACTGCGGCGGCGTACGCGAGACCTGTCACGAGCGCGGCGGGGAGCAGCCAGGCCAACGCCCCTGGCACGGCATCTGCGACGGATGCCGCATCCCGCACGCCCTGCGCGAGCACCAGCCCGCCGAGCGCGAACGCGGCGATCGGCAGCAGACCGAGCACGGTCGAGGACGCCGCGTAGGCCCACAGCCAGCGCGTCGGAGCGGGGGGCCGCTCGGTCGCTCCAGGGTGGGCGGCACCGACACGAGCAGCCGGCGAACCCGCCCACCGCTGCGCGGCGCGAACGCGCCCGAACACCGCGGAGCCGGGCGCGATCTCGGCACGACGGCCGATCTTCGTGCCGGGCGCGAGGGTGCTCCGCGCCCCCACCGTCGCCCCCGCACCGATGCGGATGCCGCCGATGCGCACGGTGTCGCCGTCGATCCAGTACCCCGAGAGGTCGACCTCGGGTTCGACAGCGGCACCCTCGGCGATGTCGAGCATGCCGGTGACCGGCGGCATCGTGTGCAGGTCGACGCCGCGGCCGATGCGCGCACCGAGGGCGCGGGCGTAGTAGCTCACCCACGGCGCCCCCGCCATGCCGATCGGGTCGATCTGCGCGTGCACCTGCTCCGCGAGCCACAGGCGCAGATGCACCGCGCCGCCGCGCGGGTAGTCGCCGGGCCGCAACCGCCACAGCAGCACGCGGGCGAAGGCGGCAGCGATCGCCATGCGCCCGAACGGCGTCGCGAAGAGCACGAGCGCGAGCAGCACGACGATCCCCGGGGTGTCCGGCAGCCACGTGAACCCCGGCCCCAGCCGCAGCAGCCAGCCCGCCGTGATCAGCCACGTCAGCCAGCGCAGCCCGCTGAGGATGAACAGGGGCGCTCCGGCGAGCGTCTGCAGCCACTGCATCGCCCGCGGCGTAGGGCGGGGCGAGCTGAAGGTGGTCGGCGCCTCGTCGTCATGACCCTCGATCGCCGCGGCCATCTGGCGCAGGCGCGGGAGGTCGTAGACATCCGCCATCGTGAACTCCGCTGCCCGCGCACGGATGCGAGAGACCAGCTGCGCCGCGGCGAGGGATCCGCCGCCGAGCTGGAAGAAGTCGGCGTCGTCATCGGACGGACGGATGCCGAGCACCGCCGCCCACTGATCGGCGAGCCAGCCGGCGGTGCCGGACAGGGAGGAGTCGGAGTCGGCGGCATCCGTCAATGGCCACGGCAGGGCCGCCTTGTCGACCTTGCCGGAGGTGCGCACCGGCAGATCCGGCACGACCGCGAGGAGCGGGATGAGGGGCGCCGGCAGCGAGTGCGCGAGCTCGGCGCGCGCCACGGCGCGATCGAAGTCGTCGGTGGGTACGACGTAGCCCACGAGCAGCGCGAGCCCGTCGTCGGAGTGCTGCACGACCACGGTCGCCGCTGTGACGGCCGACAGCGCCTGCAGCGCCGCCTCCACCTCGCCGAGCTCGATGCGACGGCCGCCGATCTTCACCTGGTCGTCGGCGCGGCCCTGGAAGACGAGTCCCTCGGGATCGGCGCGCACGAGATCGCCGGAGCGGTAGGCGCGCTCCCACCCCAGCGAGGGCATCGGCGCATACTTCTCGGCGTCCTTGGCGGGGTCGAGATAGCGGGCGAGGCCGACGCCGCCGATGATGAGCTCGCCCACCTCACCGTCCGCGACGCGGTCGCCCTGTGCGTCGACGACCGCGAGCTCCCAGCCGTCGAGCGGAAGGCCGATGCGCACCGGAACGGACCCGTCGAGCGGGGCGGCGCACGCCACGACCGTCGCCTCGGTGGGACCGTACGTGTTCCACAGCTCACGATCGGGCGAGACGAGCCGCGCGGCGAGCTCGGGCGGGCAGGCCTCACCGCCGAAGATCAACAGGCGTACGTTCTCGACCGCGTCCGGCGGCCAGAGCGCGGCCAGGGTCGGCACCGTCGAGACCACCGTGATGCCGTGGCCCACGAGCCACGGACCGAGGTCCTCGCCCGAACGCACCAGCGCTCGTGGCGCGGGCACGAGGCAGGCGCCGTGCCGCCACGCGAGCCACATCTCCTCGCACGACGCGTCGAAGGCGACGGACAGGCCCGCGAGCACGCGGTCACCCGGCGCGAGCGGGGCGTCGGCGAGGAAGAGCCGCGCCTCGGCATCGACGAACGCGGCAGCGGAGCGGTGCGTGACAGCCACGCCTTTGGGCGTGCCGGTGGACCCCGAGGTGAAGATGATCCACGCGTCGTCGTCGACCGTGGGCGGTTCGACGATCGGTACGGCGCTCGTGTTCGGATGGGGTGCCTCACCCGCCAACAGCTCCACCTGCACCGCGGACTCGGAACCGTCGCCGTGCGGCACGAACCGGCCGCCGGCGGTGACCACTCCGGCGACACCCGCCTCACCGAACACCAGATCGGCGCGCTCCTGCGGGTCGTCGGCGTCCACGGGGACGTACGCCGCCCCGGCCGCCAGCGTGCCGAGGATCGCGATGTACAGGGCCCGTCCTCCCGACGGCATGCGAATGCCGACCCGGTCGCCGCGACGCACGCCGGCCGCGTGCAGGCGGGCCGCGAACCGCCACACCTCGGCGAGCAGTTCGGCATAGCTGAGCGCGCCCCGACCGTCGTCGAGAGCGGATGCCGCGGGGTACCGCGCAGCGGTCTGTCGCAGCACGTCGATGAGCGTGCGCGGCGGAGCGGCCTCGGCCCCCCGATCGAGGTAGATCTGCATCGCGGCGGTCAGGAGGACAGCAGCGCGATCAGCTGCGCCTTGGCGAGGCGTGAGTATCCGGTCTTCCCCGCCGCGCGGGCACGCTCGCGCAGCTGCACCACTGTGAGGGCAGCGAGGTCGACGGCGGGCGCCGCAGCGGGCTTCGCCGTGATGGGGGCCGTCGGCACGGGTGCGGGCTCGGGCTTCACGTCCGACGCCGACCTCGCCTTCGGTTCGGGCTTCGCCTTCGGTTCGGGCTTCGCCTTCGGTTCGGGCTTCGCCTTCGACGGGGTCTTCGCCTTCGGCGCCGGCTTGGCCTTCGGCGCCGGCTTCGCCGTCGCGGAGGGCTTCGCCTTCGGCGCCGGCTTCGCCGTCGCGGAGGGCTTCGCCGTCACGGGCGCCTCGACCGCGTCCTTCTTGGCCGCCGCCGTGATCTTCCGGGTGACCTTGGCGGTCGCCTTCTCGAGTTGGGCGAGCGTCGCCGACGCCTTCTTCTCGATCTTCTTCGGGCTGCGCGCGATCTTCTTCTTCGAGGTGTTCGCGAGATCCTTGGCGTCGGCGGCGAGCGCTCCGAGCTTCTTCGCCTGCTTCTTGGGGAGCTCCCGGCTGAGCGCTTTCGCGTCCTTCGCCGCGTGGGCCGCGGCATCCAGGGCCGCGACGGCGGCCTTCGTCGCCTTCTTCTTCTCGGACATCTCGACCTCGACTCTCCGCAGCGCCATGACGTATGCCGCTGCGCGCAAGCAGGGTAGCGCAGCAACAAGAACGGCAGTCGAACGGGCGGCATTCCGACGTCGCATGCTGAGCTTTCGCTATGCACGGCCGGGTCGACTGGACGTCACCGGGCGGGCCACCCTATGTTAGGTAAGCCTTAGCTCATAAGGAATTCATCACCTCGTCGCGAAAGCGAGTGCGTCCGGCATGCTCGCCACCCTGGTCATCGGTCTGCGTGAAGGCCTCGAAGCGGCCCTGATCGTCGGCATCATCGCCGCGTTCCTGCGCCGCAACGGCCGCAGCCTCGTGCCGATGTGGCTGGGCGTCGGCGCGGCCGTGATGCTCTCGCTGATCATCGGCGTCACGCTCAGCCTCATCGAGGTCGCCCTCCCCCAGGCCGCGCAGGAGGGTCTCGAAACGATCATCGGGGCCGTCGCCGTGGTCTTCGTGACGCTCATGATCGTCTGGATGAACACACACGCCCGGGGGATGCGGGCAGAGCTCGAGTCCGAGGCACAGCACGCCCTCGGCCGCGGTGGCGCGACCGCTCTCGCCGTCATGGCGTTCCTCGCGGTGCTCAAGGAGGGCTTCGAGACGAGCGTCTTCCTGCTCGCCACGTTCTCCGCCGCCCAGTCGGCCGGTCTCGCCGCGCTCGGCGCCGTCGTCGGCATCGCGCTCGCCGCACTGCTCGGCTGGGGCATCTTCGCCGGCGGGGTGCGCATCGATCTCGGCCGCTTCTTCCGCCTGACGAGCGTGTTCCTGGTGCTCGTCGCGGCAGGCCTCGTCGTCACCTGCCTGCGGACCGCGCACGAGGCCGGCTGGCTCAACGCGGGCCAGCAGCGCACGATCGACCTCAGCGCGATCGTGCAGCCGGGCAGCATCCAGGCCGCGCTGCTGACCGGCGTGCTCGGAATCCCCGCCGACCCGCGTCTCATCGAGGTCGTCGCCTGGGTCGCCTACCTCGTTCCGGCGCTCTGCTACCTCTTCTGGCCGCGCCGCGCGCGCCCGAGCGCCGCCGGGGCGCAGCGCCTGCGCTGGGTGCTCGCGACCGGATGCCTCGTGCTCGCCGCCGCCGTCGCGCTCACGGCCTGGCTCATCCCGTCGCCGCAGGTCTCCTCTCTCGCGCTCGTCGACCAGGCCTCCCAGGCTCCCGCCGGCTCGGTCGTGATCGCCGGTTCCGGCGCCGCGCGCAGTGCGGCGTTCACCTACGCCTCGGGCGCGACCGCCGATCTGCCGCTCGACGCCTCGACCGCGGCATCCGACACTCACCTGGGCGTCACCACGCAGCATTGGCAGCAGACGGCGACGACGAGCCCCGACGGTGCGCCGTCGACGATCACCCTCGACGCTCTGATCACGCTCGCCGGCGGCCGCGTGCCCGTCGGGATCAGCGCTGCGCAGAACCCCGGCCCCTTCACCGCGCAGTGGAACCGCACCGAGGTCGACGAGGTGTGGCTCACCGGGGCGGGGCTGCTCGACGCGAGCGCGCATTCCACCCTCACCGTGACCCTCACCGGCGGTGGGCTGCAGAACGCCCGTACCGTGAGCGTGACCGACACCGCAGCGATCGACGCGGTGACCGCCCCCGACGCCCAGAGCGTGGCGAGCGCGGCGGCCACAGCCGTCGAGCAGGGTGAGGGAGAGCGGGTGCTCTGGGGCGCCGAGGTTCCCGGCGCACTCGTGATCGCCGCCGCCGTGCTGGTGATCAGCGCCCTGCGCCACCGCGCCCGCGCCCCGCGGGGCTCGCACCCCGCACCGACCTCTCCCCCGCCCGAACCGCCCACCCCGGCGATCAGCATCGCTGCCGCCGACCACGGAAGGACCTCATGAACGTCCGCCTCCTGGCCCCACTCACCGCCGCCGCCACCCTCGCCCTCGTGTTGAGCGGATGCAGCGCGGGAGCCGCGCCCTCCGCGACCGCCTCCGGCGGCGCCACCCACGTCGCTGTGACGCTCACCGGCGACAACGGGGGCACCTGCAGCCTCGACGCGGCGACTGCCGCCGCAGGTCCGGTCACCTTCACGGTGACGAACCAGAGCGCGACCTCCATCACCGAGATCGAGCTGCTCAGCGGCGACAGGATCGTCGGCGAGAAGGAGAACCTCGCGCCCGGCCTCTCCTCCGCGAGCTTCACCGTCACCCTCGACGGCGGCAGCTACCAGCTCTACTGCCCGGGCGCCGCCACCGAAACCATCCCCTTCAGCGTCACCGGCCAGGCCGCGACCCCGACCGGCAGCGCCGCATCGCTGATGGCAGAGGGCACCCAGGGCTACGCGACCTACGTCGATGGCGTCGTCGACAGCATGGTGACCGCGGTCGCCACCCTGAAGTCTTCGATCGACGCCGGCGACCTCGCGAAGGCGCAGGCCGACTACGCGCTCGCGCGTCCGTTCTACGAGCGCATCGAGTCCGATGTCGACGGGTTCGTGCTGCCGGGCCACTCCGCAACCGACAACGCGGGCAGCCTCGACTACCTCATCGACATGCGCGAGTCGAACCTCGATCCCGCCGTCGGCTGGCACGGGTTCCATGCCATCGAGCGCGACCTGTTCCAGGCCGGCGCGATCACGGCGTCGACGACGCAGCTCGCGGCCGAGCTCCTCACGAACGTCACCACGCTCGACTCGCTCGTGAAGACGCTCAGCTACAAGCCGGAGGACCTCGCGAACGGCGCAGCGAGCCTCCTCGAAGAGGTGCAGTCGGGCAAGATCAGCGGCGAGGAGGAGGCGTACAGCCACATCGACCTCGTCGACTTCGCCGGCAACGTCGAGGGTGCGCAGCAGGCGTTCGCCTACCTCGAGCCCGGGCTCACGACGCTCGACTCCGGGCTGACCCAGCAGATCTCCGCGCAGTTCGCCGCCGTCAACAAGCTGCTCGACGGCTACCGCGATCAGAGCGCGATCGGCGGCTACGTGCGTTACACCGACGCCGTGAAGGCCGCGGATGCCGCGACTCTGAGCCGTGCGGTGCAGGCCCTGCAGGAACCGCTTGCGCAGATCGCCGAGAAGGCGGCGACAGCCTCATGAGCGCGGCCGTGCCGCCGCGGGAGCCGTCGTCGCAGGAGTCACCGGATGCGGGGGTCTCCCGCCGCGGACTGCTCCTCGGCGCCGCAGCCGGCGGCCTGGTGGCGGGGGTGGCGAGCGGTTTCGCCGGCGGGCGCGCCGTCGCGGCGCAGCCGACCGCGTCGTCGGGCGACGTCGTGCGGCTCGACAATGCGGTCTCGTTCTACGGCGACGCCGAGCAGGCGGGCATCCGCACCCCTCCGCAGCGGCACTGCGTGTTCATGACGTTCGACCTGACCACGTCCTCACGCACCGAACTGCAGACCCTGCTCGCCACCTGGTCGGCGGCGAGCGCTCAGCTCATGCGCGGCGCCACGATCGGCCAGGTCGAGCCGTCGCAGCCGAGCGCCATCGGCGACGACACCGGCGAGGCCGTCGACCTCGACCCGGCGTCGCTGACCGTCACGATCGGTCTCGGTCCGCGTGTGTTCGGCGACGAGTACGGTCTCGCGGCTCAGAAGCCGCCGCTGCTGCGGGAGCTCTCGCGGCTCCCGAGCGAGGCCCTGGATCCGTCGCTCACCGGCGGCGACCTGTCGGTGCAGGCCTGCGCGGACGACCCCCAGGTCGCCTATCACGCGGTGCGGTCGCTGGCTCGCGTCGGCAAGAAGCTCGGCGCGGCATCCACCCGATGGACGGTGACCGGCTTCGGGCGGGCCTCAGCCGGAAAGGGGCAGTCGACGCCGCGCAATCTGATGGGCTTCAAGGACGGCACACGCAACATCGTCGACGACGCGGACTTCTCGCAGTTCGTCTTCACCGGTGATGGTCCCGACTGGCAGCGCGACGGCAGCTACCAGGTCGTGCGCAAGATCCAGATGCGCATCGAGAACTGGGACACCGACCGGGTGTCCGACCAGAACCGTGTGTTCGGACGCCACAAGCTCAGCGGCGCGCCGCTGACGGGCACGGTGGAATCCGACACCCCGGATTTCTTGAAGACGGATGCCTCGGGCGCACCCGTGATCGATCCGACGGCCCACATCCGGCTGGCCGCGCACGAGAACAACAACGGTCTGAAGATCCTCCGCCGCGGATACAACTACACCGACGGCATCAACCAGTACGGGTTCCTGGACGCGGGCCTGCTGTTCATCAGCTACCAGAAGGACCCCGCGCAGTTCGAGACGCTGCAGCGCCGTCTCGGCTCGTCGGACGCGCTGAACGAGTACATCTCGCACATCGGCTCGGGCATCTTCTTCGTGCCGTCCGCAGCCCGGTCGGGGACATACCTCGCGCAGGGCGCGTTCGCCTGAGTTGCGTGGCGAGGCGGCCCGCGCGTCAGCCGTCGTGCGCGGCGACGGCGTCGGCCAGCCCATCGAGGAACCGCGCGACCACGTCGAGATCGGCGTCGGAGTACGTTCCGGCGACGTCACGCATCGCGCCGAGGCTCTCGCGATAGTGCGCGAAGAACGCGGTGCGCGATGCCGGGAGGAGCGCGATCACCCGCGCGCGGCGATCGTGAGGATGGGGGCGGCGTTCGAGGTACCCCGCCGCCGCGAGCCGGTCGAGCAGTTTGGTCGTCGAGGCCGTCGAGATGCGCAGATGCCGGGCGATGTCGTGCGGACTGACCGGCTGCCCCTGCTGCTCGCGGATGATCAGCATGCGGAGCGTCGCGAGATCGGTGGCGTTCATTCCCATGTCGTCTTTGACGCCCGAATGCATGCGGTCGAGGGCGTCGTTCAGCGCCCGCACGCCAACGAGCACCCGCTGTACGGCGCTTTCGCGGGACGCGGGGTCGGGTCGATACTCGGACATGTGGACACTCCTCCACACCTCTTGTAGCATCGGACTCAGAGATCGCTAGTTTAGCTAGCAAAAGGGGAGAGCAACAGTGTCAGACGTCGAGCAGGTGGTCTTGCTCGACGAGCGCGCCGCTCCCGTCGGGACGACTCCCAAGAGCACGGTACACGGCGCCGACACCCCCCTGCACCTAGCGTTCTCGTGCCACGTGCTCGACGATGACGGACGGGTGCTCATCACCCGCCGCGCGCTCTCCAAGCAGACCTGGCCGGGCGTCTGGACGAACACCTTCTGCGGCCATCCCGGCCCGGGCGAAGACCTCGAGGCGGCGGTGCACCGCCGCGCGCGCGTCGAGCTCGGACTCGCCCTCGACGACGTGACGCTCACCCTCCCCGACTTCCGCTATCGCGCCGTCGACGCATCGGGCGTCGTAGAGAACGAGGTGTGCCCCGTCTTCGTCGCGCACGCGACAGGACCGCTGCATCCCGATCCGGACGAGGTCGCCGAATGGGCATGGGTCGAACCCTCGGATGTCGCGGCCGCCGTCTCCGCGGCACCGTGGGCGTTCAGCCCGTGGCTCGGGCTGCAGGTCCCCCGACTCGCCCTCTACGACACCGCCGCGAGGGCGGCGCGATGATCGCCCGCATCTCCGCGGTCGATCGCGCCGCCGTCGACGACGCGATCGACGCCTCCCTGGCACGGCTGCAGAAGCGAGGGGCCGGGCTCGGCGACGCATTCGACGACCTCGCGGCCTCGATGGTCCGCGCGGCATCCGGCGGGAAGCGCTTCCGTCCCGCGCTCGTGCTCGCGGCGTTCCGCGCCTGCGGAGGTACCGACGGGCGCAGGGATGCCGCAGCATCCGTCGCCGCGGCGTTCGAGCTGCTGCACACCGCGTTCGTCATCCACGACGACGTGATCGACCACGACACGATGCGTCGCGGCGTGCCGAACGTCGCCGGGGAGTTCCGCCGTCGCGCGCTCGGTGACGGCGCCACACCGTCGGCGGCGACCGGCGTCGGCGAGGCGGCGGCGATCCTCGCGGGCGACGTGCTCCTCTATGAGGCGACCCGGCTGGTCGCGGCGGTCGATCTGCCCGCCGACCTGCGCTCCCGCCTTCTCGATCTGCTCGACGACGCGGTTCTCGTCTCCGCCGCGGGAGAGCTCGCCGATGTCGAGCATGCGGCCGCCGACGCGGAGGCCGAAGACGACAGCCTCATCGCGACCGCTCACGACAAGACGGCCGTCTACTCCTTCGCCGCCCCGCTCGCCGCCGGCGCCGTGATCGCCGGTGCCGACGAGACGGATGCCGCGGCGCTCGCCGCGTGCGGCACCCACCTCGGCCTCGCGTTCCAGCTCGTCGACGACCTGATCGGCGCGTTCGGTACCTCCGCGCAGGCCGGTCGCGACGCCGGCGTGGACCTGCGCGAAGCGAAGCAGACGCCCCTCATCGCCCTGGCCCGTCGCACAGAGGGGTGGCACGCGGTGCGCGACACACTCGCCGTCGCCCACACCGGTCCGATCGCCGTGCTCGACGCGCAGCGCGCGCTCGACGAGAGCGGCGCCCGTGCGGCGCTGGTCGCGCTCATCGACAGCGCCCTCGACGCCGCGCGCACCCGTGCGCAGGAGCTCGGCGCCGCGGCATCCGCCCTCGTCGACCGTGCCGCCGACGCGATCCGCGAGCGCATCCCGTGACCGACGCACCCGGCATCGCGCTCTACGACCGCACGGCAGCGGATGCCGCGGCCACCGTCATCGCGCG
>NZ_MEGA01000026.1:9837-23033 GCF_001725695.1 Microbacterium sp. SCN 71-21 | reverse complement strand
CCCCACATCCGCAACGTCTACGCGCTCGTGCGCATCGCCGACGAGATCGTCGACGGTCCCGCCGCCGAGGCGGGAGTGGCCCGCGACGGCCAGGCGGAGCTTCTCGCCGGCCTGGAGGCCGAGGTCGCCGCGGCCGTCGCGCGCGGGTTCAGCAGCAACCTGGTGGTGCACGCCTTCGCCGGCACGGCGCGCGCGTGCGGCATCGGCACCGACCTCACCGCACCGTTCTTCGCGTCGATGCGCACCGACCTCGACGCGACCGTGCACGACGCCCGCTCGCACGACGAGTACGTCTACGGCTCGGCCGAGGTGGTGGGGCTCATGTGCCTGGCGGTGTTCGTGAACGCGGGGGCGGTCGCACCGATCCAGCCCGACGACAGACTCGTCGCCGGCGCCCGCGCGCTCGGACGAGCGTTCCAGGACGTCAACTTCCTGCGCGACCTCGACCACGACGCGGCCGGCCTCGGCCGCGACTACCTCGGCGCGACCGACGCCCGGTCCCGCGCCGACGTGCTCGACCGCATCGACGGCGACCTCGACCTCGCCGCCGACACCGTGCCGCTCCTCCCCCGCGACTGCCGACCCGCCGTGACCGCCGCCCACGACCTGTTCGCCGCCCTCTCGCGACGGCTGCGTCGACCGGATGCCGCCGCGGGCCGTGTGCGCGTCCCCGACCCCGTCAAGGCGTACCTCGCCGCTCGCGCCCTGCTGGGCGCACGGCCCCAGCGCCTCGGGGTGCGCGGATGACGGGCCGCACCGCGATCGTCATCGGCGCCGGCATCGCGGGGCTCGCCACGGCCGCCCTCCTCGCAGACGACGGCTACACCGTGACGATCGTCGAACGCGGCGATGACGTCGGCGGTCGGGCCGGCACGTGGGACCGCGACGGATTCCGGTTCGACACCGGCCCCAGCTGGTACCTCATGCCCGACGTGTTCGAGCATTTCTTCCGTCTTCTCGGCACCACCACCGAGCGAGAGCTCGACCTCGTCCCGCTCTCCCCCGCGTACCGCGTCTACTCCGAGGGGTACGACGCCCTCGACGTGCCGAGCGGGCGGGGCGCGGCATCCGCTCTGTTCGAGAGCATCGAGCGCGGCGCGGGCGCGAAGCTCGAGCGCTACCTCGACTCCGCCGCCGACGCCTACGACCTCGCCGTCTCGCGCTTCCTGTACGACCCGTACCTCGGGTACGCGGGCCTCGCCGACGGCGCCGTCGCGCGGCAGCTGCCGCGGCTCGCGCGGCTGCTCGTCGAGCCGCTCGCGTCGCGCGTCGAGCGCACGTTCACGGACCGCCGGCTGCGGCAGATCCTCGAGTACCCGGCAGTCTTCCTGGGCGGATCGCCGTACGGTGTGCCGAGCCTCTACCACCTGATGAGCCACCTCGACCTGACCGACGGCGTGCGGTACCCGCAGGGAGGCTTCACCGCCCTCATCCGGGCGATCGAGCGCCTCGTGCGGGCGCGCGGCGTCGTCATCGAGACGGGCGCCGACGTCACCGCGATCGACGTCGTGGCCGGGCGGGCGCGCGGCGTGCGGCTCGCCGACGGCCGCATGCTCGGGGGAGACGTCGTCGTGTCCACCGCCGACCGGCACCACACCGAGACGGCGCTGCTCGACGAAACCCACCGCGAGCTGCCGGAGAGCTGGTGGGAACGACGCACGCCGGGACCGGGGTCGCTGCTGATCCTCCTCGGCGTGCGGGGCGAACTGCCCGAGCTCGCGCACCACACCCTGCTGTTCACCGAGCGCTGGCGCGAGAACTTCGACGCGATCTTCGGGGAGCCCTCGGCGATCCCCGACCCGGCGTCGCTGTACGTGTGCCGCCCGAGCGCGACCGACCCCACCGTCGCGCCGGCAGGCCACGAGAACCTGTTCGTGCTCGTACCGATCCCCGCCGATCCCTCGCTCGGCCACGGCGGCATCGACGGGGCGGGAGACGCGGGAATCGAACGGGCAGCGGATGCCGCCATCGCCCAGATCGCCTCGTGGTGCGGCGTGCCCGACCTCGTGGACCGCGTCGTCTTACGACGCACGATCACGCCCGCCGACTTCGCCGACGACCTGAACGCCTGGCGCGGCACGTCGCTCGGACTCGCGCACACGCTGCGCCAGAGCGCGGTGTTCCGCCCGCGCAACGGCTCGGCGAAGGTCCCGAACCTGTTCCATGCCGGCACCTCGTCGCTTCCGGGCATCGGGCTGCCGATGTGCCTGATCTCTGCCGAACTCGTCGCCAAACGGCTGCGCGCCGACCGCAGCGCGGCGCCGCTCGTCGAGCCGGCGGGTCGCTGACGTGCCCGGCCTGTATCTGCTCGTCATCGTCGTCTCCGCGGTGGGCGTCGCGCTGCTCGACGCGCGATACCGGCTGGCCCTGTGGGCGCGGCCGCTGACCACCGCGATCGCGGTGTTCGTCGGCACCGCGTTCTTCGTCGTCTGGGATCTCGTCGGCATCGCCGCGGGCGTCTTCGTGCAGGGTGACTCGCCGCTCTACCTCGGCATCGAGCTGGCCCCGCACCTCCCCCTCGAGGAGATCACCTTCCTGCTGTTCCTCTGCTACCTCGCCGCCGTCTGCGCCGGAGCCGGCAGCCGCCTCCTCGCGCGGAAGGAACCTCGATGACCTACGCGCTGCTCGTGCTCCCGTTCCTCGCGATCACCGTCGTCGTCACGCTGCTGAGCGCCGTGCGCCCCGGATTCGGACGGCGGATGGCGGCATCCGCCCTCGCCGCCGTCGCCCTGCTCGCCCTCACCGCCGTCTTCGACAACGTCATGATCGGCGCCGGGCTATTCTCCTACCCGCCCGAGCACCTGAGCGGCATCCGCATCGGACTCGCCCCGATCGAGGACTTCTCCTACCCGCTGTGCGCGGCGTTCCTCGTGCCTGCGATCGCCGCCCTCGTCTCGCGGCGCGAGAGGAGCGACGCATGAATGTCGTGCGCACCCTGTTCGTGTCCTCGCGGCCGGTCAGCTGGATCAACACCGCCTACCCGTTCGGCGCCGCCTACCTGCTCGCCACCCGCGAGATCTCCGTCACGCTCGTCGTCGGCGTGGTGTTCTTCCTCATCCCCTACAACCTCGCGATGTACGGCATCAACGACGTGTTCGACTACGAGTCCGACCTGCGCAACCCCCGCAAGGGCGGTGCTCACGGTGCTGTGCTCGATCGGCGGCTGCACCGCGTGACGCTCTGGGCGGCGGGCCTCAGCTGCCTGCCGTTCGTCGTCTACCTCGTCATCGTCGGCTCCGCGCTCTCCTGGCTGGTGCTCGCCGCGAGCCTGTTCTTCGTGGTGTTCTACTCCGCGCCGCCGCTGCGCCTCAAGGAGCGTCCCTTCGCCGACTCGGCGACCAGCAGCATCCACTTCTTCTCACCGGCCGTCTACGGCCTCGTGCTCGCCGGGGCCACCTGGACGTGGGCCCTCGCCGCGGTCATCGGGGCATTCGCCCTGTGGGGGGTCGCGTCGCACGCCTTCGGCGCGGTGCAGGATGTCGCGGCCGACCGCGAGGCCGGCATCGCCTCCGTCGCGACGGCGATCGGCCCCCGCGCGACCGTCTGGTTCTCGCTCGCCTGCTATGCGGCCGCCGCACTCGTCGTGACGGGGGGAGCCTGGCCCGCGCCGCTGGCCGCGCTGCTCGCCGTGCCCTACCTGGTCGCCGTGTGGCCGTATCGCGCGGTCACCGCCGAGACCGCGCACCGCGCCACCGTCGGATGGGATCGGTTCCTCTGGATCAATCAGTTCTCGGGGTTCGCGGTGACGCTGCTGCTCATCTGGTGGTGGCAGCTGGCGCGCTGAGCCTCGAATGCCCGAAGGTGGGGTGGACGCCCGCGCGCCCACCCCACCGTCGGTTCACTGCGAGGAGAGCTGCAGCAGCGTGTTGATCGCCTGGGTCAGACGCGCGTCGGCCTCGCCGTACTTCGTCCAGTCGCCGGCCTGGAGAGCCGCTTGACGATCGAGCATCGCCTGCTTGGCCTCCTGGAGCGCCGCCTGGTAGGCGGTCGACGATCCGGTGCCTCCGCTCGCAGAGGGCGACGGCGTAGGCGTGGCGCTCGGGGTCGACGTCCCGGTGGGCACCGGGGATGCCGTCACACCGTTGTCGCCCGCGGCGGCGCCCGAGTTGCCACCGAACAGCGAGTCGAGCGCTGCCGTCAGGGTGTCCTCGAACGCGACCTGGCTGCCGAAGGCGACGAGCACCTTCTGGAGTGTCGGCAGCTTCGTCGCGCCGGACGACTGCACGAACACGGGCTGCACATAGAGCAGGCCGCCACCGACGGGCAGGGTCAGCAGGTTGCCGTTGAGCACCTGCGACTGCCCCTGTTTGAGCAGGTTGATGAACGATGAGACGGCGGGGTCGGCGCTGAACGTGTTCTGCACCTGCCCGGGCCCGGGCACCGGAGTCGAGGCGTTGATCACCAGCATCCGCAGCTTGCCGTAATCGGCACCCTTCGTGCCGGCGGTGGTGCCGGCATCCGAATCGACCGCGAGATAGCCCATCAGGACGTTCCGCGCATTCGTCCCGTCGGATTGCGGGATGAACGAGGTGAACATCGAGTAGGTCGGCGAGGCCTGGCCCGGCATCTGCATCGTCATGTAGTACGGCTGCTGCAGCACGGTGTTGTCGGTCGGGTCGGCGGGAGTCGTCCAGGCGTTGTCACGCTGGTAGAACGACTGCGGATCGTTGACGTGGTACACGCCCAGCATCGTGCGCTGCACCTTGAAGAGGTCGGTCGGATAGCGCACGTGGCTGATGAGGTCGGCCGACATGTCGGCGATCGGCTTGACCGTGGACGGGTAGACGTTCTGCCACGCCTGCAGGAGCGGGTCCGTCGGATCCCAGGCGTAGAGCGTCACATGACCGTCGTACGCGTCGACGGTCGCCTTCACCGAATTGCGGATGTAGTTGACGTTGTCGAGCGCGACCCGCGGAGTGGGGTTGTTCGCGTCGGCGATGGCCTGGGACATGCTCGTCGTCGTCGAATACGGGTACTGGTCGCTCGTGGTGTAGCCGTCGACGATCCAGACGATGCGGCCGTCCACCACGCTCGGGTACGGCTCGCCGTCGAGGGTCAGGTACGGGGCGATCTTCTGCACGCGCGTTGCGGGGTCGCGGTCGTAGAGGATCTGCGAATCCTGGTTGATCGAGTCGGAGAACAGGATCTGCTCCGCCTGGAACTTGATCGCGTAGATGAGCCGGTTGAACACGTTGCCGATGTTCGGGCCGCCGTTGCCGTCGAAGGTGGTCTTCGTCTCGGTGCTGCTGCCGTCGCCGGCCGGGTAGTCGAGCTCGATCGGCGCGGTGCCCGCGGGGGCGCCGACGATCGAGTACGTCGGAGCGTTCGCCGAGAAGTAGACCCGCGGCTCGTACTTCTCGCCCGACGTCAGGAAGCCCGCGGACGGGATGCCGCGCTCGAGGAAGACGGGGTTGCCGTCGGAGGTGCGAGCGTTGCCCTTGGCGACCACAAGCCCGTAGCCGTGCGTGTAGATGAGCGAGGTGTTCTGCCACGTGCTGGCGGTCGTGCCGAGCGCGTTGAGATTGAGGTCGCGCACCGACACCAGGGTGTCCTGCGTCTGCCCGTCGATCGTGTAGCGGTCGACGCTCAGCGGGCTCTGGAACTGGTAGTACGACCGGTACTGCTCGAGCTGGGCCACCGTCGGCGGGATGATCGCCGGGTCCATGATGCGGATCTGCGCCGTCGTCTCGGCATCCGATCGCAGCTGCCCCTGCTGTGCCGTGGTGTTCGCGGAGAAGTTCGTCTCCTGCAGGTCACTCAGGCCGAAGCCCGCCTTGGTGCCGTCGATGTTGCGCTGGTAGTACTGGCTCTCGACGCTCAGCTGGTTCGGACGCACCTGCACGAGATTGACGATCCACGGGTAGCCGACACCGACGACGAGCGAGGTGATGATCAGCAGGGCCGTCGCGATCAGCGGGTAGCGCCACCGGCCGATCACGGCGGTGACGAAGAACAGGATCGCCACGAGCACGGCCACGATCGAGAGGATGGCCAGACCCGGGATCGTCGCGTTCACGCTCACGTATGCCGCCCCGGTGATGCGGTCGTCGGCGCTGGTGAGCGTCTTGTAGCGGTCGAGCCACAGGCTCACCGCCTGGAGCAGAAGGTAGACGCCGGCGATGATGGCGAGCTGCACCCGCGCGGGGCGCGAGATGCGCAGCTCGCGCTGGCCTACCCGAACGGAGCCGTACAGGTAGGACACCGCGGCCGTGAGCAGCAGGCAGATCAACACCACGGCCGACGCGAAGGCGAGGACGGCCGAGTAGAACGGCAGCGCGAACAGGTAGAAGCCGGTGTCGAGGTTGAACTGCGGGTCGCCGGTCGCGGTGTGCACGCCGTTGACCCAGAGGGCCGCGGTCTGCCACTGCGCAGATGAGGCGAAGCCGGCGAAGAGCCCGAAGAAGATCGGGATGCCCCACATCGCGAGTCGTCTCAGCGGCTCCACGACCTCCTGATAGCGGTCGAGCTGAGAGCTCAGCCGCACGTATACCGGGCGCAGCCGGTAGGCGAGGTTGATGACCAGCCAGGTCGGCACCGCCATCCCCAGGAAGCCCACCACGAACATGCCGATGCGCCACACCCACTGCGTGGTGAGCACGTTCAGGAAGCCGAGCTGGGAGTACCACAGCCAGTCCGCGTAGACGTTGGCGAAGATGAAGAACGCGGCCACGAGCAGCGCGATCACCACGAGGGAGATCGCGATGACGCGACGGGTTCGACTCGGACGGGTGGGCTTCGGCGCCGTGGCGGAGGTCACCCTGTCATCCTACGAGGCGGGCTCTGGAGGAACGCCGAGCATCTTCCCGGCGTCGCCGCGTCCTCCGGGTGTGTCGGGAGTGGTCAGGGCGTCGGCGTCGGCGAGACCGACGGCGCCGGCGAGGCCATGACCGTCGAGCATGTCGCCAGGGTGGAGGTGTCCCCGCCCGAGCCGATCACCGTGAGGTCCTTGACCGCGTCGTCGAGCGTCGAGACCGCGTAGACCGAGAGCCCCTGCGGGATGTGCCCGACGACCTCGTCGCAATTGTCGGCCGGTGCGAGGAAGTACTCGGCGCCCGAGGAACGGGCCCCGTACATCTTCTGGCGGATGCCCCCGATCGCCCCGACCTCGCCGGCGGCGTCGATCGTGCCGGTGCCGGCCACGTTCTTGCCGCCGTTGAGATTGCCGGGGGTGAGCGTGTCGATGATGCCGAGCGCGAACATCATCCCCGCGCTCGGGCCGCCGACGTTGAACAGCTGCAGCTTCACATCGATCGGGAAGTGGAACTGCGTCAGCAGCGACACCCCGATCAACCACGTGGACTGGCCGTTGATGATCTGCTGCTTCGGGGTGATGCTCACCTGCTGCGTCGCGCCCCCGCGTTGGATCGTCAGGCTCACCGGTGCGCCGTCCTTGGCCGCGATGATCGCACGCAGCGACGCGACATCCGTCACGGCGGTGCCGTCGGCCGATTCGACGACGTCGTCCTTCTGCAGCACCCCGTTGGCGGCACCGTCGGACTCGACCGAGTAGACCGAGAGGTAGGGCGTCACGGTGTACCCGAGGTGGGTGAGGGCCGCCGCAGTCGCCTCCTGCTGCGAATCGACCATCTGCGCCGAGCTCTGGTCGCTCAGCTGCTGTGAGGTCTGGTCGGGCGGATAGATCGCGTCGGCGGGCACGATCGAGCGCGACGGGTCGAAGAACGCCGGGATCAACTCGAGCCACGACGGACGAGCGTCGGCCGTCCCCACGACCTGCACGGTCAACAGCGACAGCTCGCCGGCTGTCGGGTAGGTGGTCGCACCGGAGACGGTGATGATCGGCACCTGCTGCTTCTGGTCGTTCTGCACGGTGCCCAACGTGTTGAACACCGGCCCGGGCGTCTCGATCACATACGCCGACGGAAGGAACGACAGCACGAGCAGCGCGACGAGCGCGACGACGAGCGCCCAGATGCCGGCGACCCCCGCGCGCGAGCGCGGACGCCGGGGCCGTTCGGATGCCGCGGGCCCGGTCTCGTCGAACAGCGTCACGCCGCCTCCGTCGTGTCGTTCGCGGCCGGCGTACGACGATCTGGCTCGTCCCGGGCATTGCGAGGGTGTGTGCAACTAGCGTAGTTGGCAGCTCGACATGCGGCTGAGAGGCGACTGAGGTGGCACACGACGACGACGATGCATCGCAGGGCGATGACCTGAACGAGCTGCTCCGGCGGCTGCTCGGCGGGGGCACGGACGGCGGCCAGCTCGATCCCGAGCTGCTCTCCCGCCTGTCGGGGATGAACATCGACCCGGCGACGCTGCAGCAGATGATGATGCAGATGCAGGCCGCCTTCGCCGGCGGCGAGGAGGCGACCTGGGAGATGGCCTCGCGCCAGGCCCTGCACATCGCCGGCCAGAGCGATCTCGCCGTCAGTTCCGCTCAGCGCAGCGACCTCGATCAGGCCTTCTCCCTCGCGAACCTGTGGCTCGGCGAAGCGACGACGGTCCCCGAGCTCGCGCAGCCGGGCGGTGCGATCACGCGCGCCCGCTGGGTCGAACTCACACTGCCGGTCTGGCGCGAGCTCGCTGAGCCCGTCTTCGGCAGCATCGCCGATGCGATGACGGCCGCGCTGGTCGAGCAGACGGGCGAGGAGTTCGGGGATGTCGCACAGGGCGCGGGCCGCCTCATGCGCACCGTCGGCGGCTCGCTGTTCGCCACCCAGCTCGGTCAGGTGGTCGGACGTCTGTCGATGGAGGTCGTCTCCGGCGGTGACGTGGGCATCCCGCTGCTGCCCGCCGGTCACGCCGCGATCCTCCCCCAGAACTTCGCGGACTTCGGAGCAGGACTCGAGATCCCCGACGACCAGCTCGCGCTCGCGACCGCCACCCGCGAGCTCGCGCACGCCCGCTTGTTCCGGCACGCGAAGTGGCTGCGCCTGGACGTGATCGCTCAGATCGGCGAGTTCGCCCGCGGCATCCGCATCGACGTGTCAGCTCTCGAGGACGTCGCGTCGCGCTTCGACCCGTCGTCGCCCGACGAGCTGCGCCAGCTGCTCGAGTCGGGGGCGCTCATCCCCCCGCGCAGCGACCAGCAGAACGCGGCGCTCAGCCGCCTGGAGGACGTGCTCGCGACCGTCGAGGGCTGGGTCGAAGTCGTCACCGCGGATGCGACCGCCCGTCTCCCGCACGCCGACCGCATCGCGGAGGTCGTGCGCCGGCGCCGCGCCGTCGGAGGACCCGCAGAGAAGGCCCTCGGGTCTCTCGTCGGGCTGGAGCTGCGTCCCCGCCGCGCCCGTGAGGCGGCCTCGATGTGGCGGGCGATCACCGACGCGGTCGGCGTCGCGGCGCGCGACGCGCTCTGGGACTACCCCGACCTGATGCCGACGTCGGCCGACATCGACGACCCGTCGACGCTCATCGCCCGTCTGCAGGCGGATGCCGCGGGCACGGCGCCCGAGCCGGACGAGTTCGACGACGCACTGCGCCAGCTTCTCGCCGAGGAGTCGGGCGACGCGCCACGCGCATCCGGCACGGATGACGAGCGCGACGACGACCCGACCGGCACCGCGGACGGCGGACGGCCGGTCTGAGGCGGCATCCGCGAGGGAATCGCCGCGGCATCGTCCGCCGTGGTCACCGGGGACGGGCGTCGCGTGCGACGGCTCCTCCCCAGCGCCCGCAGACCGCGACGCTCGCGCGAGTTCCTGTGGAGTCCCGCGACTGAGTCCTGCGGGCACGCACAATCGGGGCATGTACCGCATCGACCCCGCCCACCCGCCGCTGTGGCGCAGCCCCGTCGACGTGCAGTTCGGCGCCGATGCGCGGCTCGTGCTCCTTTCCCCGCCCGACTGGCAGCTGCGAGCGATCGCCGACCTCGTGACCGGAATCGGCGAAGGTTCTCTCGGGTACACCGCGCACCGGGCGGGTATCGACATCGAGAGCCTCGAGCGGTTCGTCGCAACGCTCGAGCCGGTGCTCGAGCGGGTCCCCCGGCCGCTGCGCTCAGTCGAGGTCGCGGGCGGGCCGGGGGTCGACGAAGAACTCGTGTGCCTGGTGCGCCACCGGCTCGCGCCGTTCGCGCCGCTCGTATCCGAGGGCGCGCCTCGCCCACGCGGCACCGTTCAGGTGCTCGTCGCCAGCCACGCCGTGCATCCGGCCGCATATGCGGCCTCTCTCGGCGATGACGTCGTGCACGTCCCGGTGGTCTTCACCACGACGGGAATCACCATCGGCCCGCGCGTCGAACCGGGCGCGACGGCCTGCCTCGCGTGCGTCGACGCCGATCGGCGCGACCGCGATCCGGCGTGGCCGATGATCGCGGCTCAGCTGCTCACGGCGCCCACGCCCGAGATCGCCGATCACATTCTGGTCGAGGCCATCACGATGCTCGCCGGCTTCGTCTCCGGCGAGGAGGACCTCGCTCTCAGCGGCCACTCCGTGACGATCCCGAACCAGTCGATGCGCCGCGAGTGGCTCGCCCATCGCGCACATCCAGAGTGCGGATGCCGATCTCCTCGGCGAAACGCGACACCCGACGCTCCGAGCGCCCCTCCCCGCGCGACCACGACAGCGACAGGCTTCGCGCGGCCCGCGTGATGCCCACATAGGCCAGTCGGCGCTCCTCGTCGACCTGCTCGAACGTCTGGGCGTACGAGATCGGCAGCAGTCCCTCCGACAACCCGACGAGGTGCACGTGGTGCCACTCGAGGCCCTTGGCGGCATGGAGGGTCGCGAAGGTCACCGTCTCCAGCGTCGGCTCGTGCTGGTCCTTCGCCCGGGCGAGCAGCGCGTCGGTGAACCCCTTGAGGGTCGTTCCGTCGGGCGCCTCGTCGGCCAGCCTCAGCAGGGCCGCGCGAGCCTCCCACGCATCACGGAGCGCTCCCCCCGCCGCGGGCGCCTCGTCGGTGTGGCCGAGCGAGCGGAGCACATCCCGCACCGAGCCCCGGAAGTCGTGCCCCGTGGGTGACACGGCTGCGGCTCGCAGCGCCATCACCGCCTGGCGCACCTGCGGCACGTCGAAGAAGCGCGCCCCGCCCAGCACCGTCACGGGGATGCCCGCATCGGCGAACGCCTGCACGAGCTCCGCCGACTGCGCGTGCGACCGGTACAGCACCGCGACCTCGCGAGGCGCCGTCCCCGACGCCAGCTGCGCCGCGACCGACGCGGCCACGCCCTGCGCCTCGGCTCGCTCATCGGGGTACGCCGTGAGCGACGTCGGCGGCGAGGCATCCGCCCTCCCCGCGGGCGGGTGCAGCTCAAGGGCGCCCGGACGTCCGCGCATGAGGGCGTTGGCGGTGCGCAGCACCTCGGGCACGCTGCGGTAGTTCGTCTCGAGGCGCACGACGCGGGCGTTCTCGTACCGCCGCTCGAACTCCAGCAGGAACCGGGCATCGGCGCCCGCGAACGAATACACCGTCTGGCTCGCGTCACCCACGACGCACAGGTCGTGGCGCTGACCCACCCAGAGGTCCAGCAGATGCTGCTGCAGTGGCGAGACATCCTGGTACTCGTCGACGGTGAAGTGCCGGTACTGCTCCCGCACGGCCTGAGCGACACGCGGCTCCGCCTCGATCATGCCGGCGCACGCGAGGAGCACATCCTCGAAGTCCATCTGACGACGCTCATCCTTGAGCTTCTCGTAGGCCCGCATGAGTGCCGCGACGGCCGCGACATCCAACGAGCCGATCCCCCGGGGCCGGGCATCGACGTACGCCTCCACCGAACGCATGGTGACCTTGCGCCATTCGATCTCCGACGCGACGTCGCGCAGCGTCGCCGCCGACGGGTCCATGCCGATGCCGTCGGCGGCGTGGGCGAGCGCCCGCACCTTGCTGTCGACGATCGCGGGTACGGTGTCCCCCGCCACCTGAGGCCAGAAGAAGTTCAGCTGCGCGAGAGCTGCCGCGTGGAACGTCCGCGCCGACACCCCTTCGACCCCGAGAGCTCGCAGGCGCCCGCGCATCTCCCCCGCGGCCTTCGCCGTGAAGGTCACCGCCATCACCCGCTGCGGCGAGTAGGCGCCTGTCTCGACGCCGTGCGCGATACGGCGGGTGATCACCCTCGTCTTGCCGGTGCCGGCACCGGCCAGCACGCACACGGGGCCGCGGAGCGCGCGTGCGGCCTCCAGCTGGCGGTCATCGAGCCCGGAGAGCACTCCGGAGCCGGTCACGGCCGCTCCGCGTGCCAGGCCGTGATGAGACGGTAGGCGATCGAGGACGGACCGGGCAGCAGCAGATCGGATTCGCCGGCGAGTGCCCGACCGATCTCATCGCGGTGGAACCAGCGCACCTCGACGATCTCTTCGCCGTCACCCTGCGCGGCGGCATCGAGCGCGCGTACGAGGAAGCCGAGCATGAGGGAGCGAGGGTACGGCCACGCCTGCGAGCCGCGATATTCGACGTCGCCGACGGTGATGCCCGCCTCTTCGCGGATTTCGCGCACGAGGGTCTGCTCGAGCGACTCGCCCGCCTCCACGAAACCGGCGAAGCATGAGTAGCGCCGCTGCTCCCACGCGGCGTTGGCGCCGAGGAGCAGCAGATCGGGATCGGTCGGATGCCGCACCGCCGCGATCACCGCGGGGTCGGTGCGCGGGAAGTGCTCGCGCCCGCAGCGGGGGCAGTGCCGCGCCCAGCCGGAGGCGACCAGATCGGTGAGCTCACCGCAGGCGGGGCAGTACGGGGCATCCAGCAGCCATCGTCCGAGCGCGACGCCGGTGACCGCGAGCTCCGCCTCGGCGGGGACCAACGCCGCGGCGACGGCGCGCAGCGGCGAGCCGGTGGTCTCCTCCGCCGGCTGCGCGGCCAACGCGGCGAGCAGCACCGCGACGCCGTCGAGGCGCCCGAGGAGCGCCCACACGACGCGATGACCGGTGACCGCCGCGGGCGGGACGAGCTCCAGCGCACCGTCGGGTGTGAGCGACACCCGGTCGCCGCGCACGACCAGCACGCGGGTCGCCGGGTCGGCGCGGAGCGCGTCGACCAGGGCGGCGTCGGAGCGCTCATCGCCGGCCCGATCGAAGCCTGCCGTCGCACCGTCCTCGGGCGCGTTACGTGCCGACATCGATCGCTCCTCCCAGGGCGTGGCGCCGGGCGAGGGGGGACCTCGCAACCTACCCTGAGGGCATGGCGCGCACCCCGTTCACTCTAGCCGCGAGCGTCACCGCCGCCGTTCCGGGTGCCCGCATCGTCGCCGCCGGCGCGCTCACCGATGGCGCGGCCGGACGATTCGACTCGGCCGTCGTC
>NZ_MEGA01000026.1:0-9818 GCF_001725695.1 Microbacterium sp. SCN 71-21 | reverse complement strand
ACGCCTCGCCGTGCGGGTCGCCGCCACCGTAGACGCCGCCGAGCAGCTGCGCGCCGAGGCACGCGCCCTCGCCGCACTGACCGATGGCGTGCGCGCGGTGCTCCCGTTCGCCGCTCCCGTCGCCGTCGGTCAGACCGTCGTCGACGGCTCCCCCGCGCTGGTCACCGACCTGGTCGACGGCTGGCACGTCGACGCCGCGCAGATCCCGGACGGTCGCGGCGTGGCGACGGCGCTGGGCGCCGCGCTCGCTGCCGTGCACGCGCTCCCTGTCGCCGTCGTGCGTTCCGAGGGCCTGCCGGTGCGCACGAGCGATCAGGTGCGCGACGAGACCCGTCGTCTCATCGATCGCGCCGCCGCGAGCGGGCACCTGCCGCGCACCCTCCGGGCGCGCTGGATGACCGCGATCGACGCCGATTCGCTCTGGGAGTTCGAGACCGTCGTCGTGCTCGGCGGCGTCGACGCGGGCGCATTCGTGTTCACGGGCGACGACGACCTCCGCGTATCCGGCCTCATCGACTGGCACGGGCTGTCCGTCGGCGACGCCGCCGCCGACCTGCACTGGCTCGGCGGCCCCGGTGGCCGCGGCGACCGTGCGCGAGGCGTATGCCGCGGCATCCGTGCGCGCCGGCGATGCCCATCTCACCGAGCGCTCGCGCCTCTACGCCGAGCTCGAGTTCGCGAAGTGGCTCGTGCACGGACTCGAGAGCGACGATCACGACGTCGTCGCCGACGCGGCGAGCCTGCTGGCCTCGCTCGACGAGAGCACGCGAGGTGAAGACCTCACTCCGGTACGTCACAGCGATGTGCAGGCGGCGATGGACGTGCTCGACCGTGTTCCCGCGGCCGCCACGCCGCGCGGGGACACTTCGCTGCAGACCGACGCCTTCGACCGCGCCGACCTCTCGGCCTTCGGCGACATCGAGACGGGCGAGACACGTGACGACCTCGCAGTCGTCGACGGCGACGCCGACCCCGCCGGGGACGTCGACGACGATCCGCAGGCGACCCAACCGATCGAAGCCGCTTCATGGGGAGCAGGTTCCCGCACGATCCCCCACGATCCGGCTCCTCCGACACTCGACCTCGATCTCGACCCGGTGGCAGATGCCGACGAGGCCGAGCGGGCATCCCGCGCCGCCTTGCGCCGCTGGGCTGTCGGCGGGGACTGACCCCCGCGCGTCCTGGCGCAGGTCAGCCTCGCAGCACCAGGCCGTGCGCGACGTAGAACAGCGCGACGTCGATCTGGTCGAGCGGCACCCCGTGCCGGGAGTGGTAGGCGCGACGGTAGAGGTCGAGCTGCACCATCCGCTCGGCGCGTTCCGACGCCGTCCGCGGCGGCGCGCCCGTCTTCCAGTCGACGATCTCGATCCGGTCGCCGCGCCGGTAGACGGCATCGAGCTTGCATACGATGACGTGAGGGCGCCCGTCGAGATCGTCGAGTCGGAAGTCGATCTCGGTCTCCACCTCGATCGGTTGCAGAGGCGCCCACTCCGACGCGAGGAAGGCGTCGATGAGCGGCGCGAGGGCGGCAGGCTCAGCGACGCCGCCCGGTTCGTCCCCATCCCAGAGTTCGTCGTCGAGCCCCGCCCTGCCGGCGAGTCCGGCACGGCGCTCCACCCACGAGTGGAAGCTCGTGCCGATCCGCGTCTCACGGTACGGCCGCTCGGGGAGCGGACGGGACCGCGCGGCGACGGCCGCCGAATAGTCGGTCGTGAAGTCCTTGTAGGCCGAGGCGGGAATGCGGGTCGGTGCCGAACGATCGCCCCCGCGCCGCTGCTCGTCCCGTTCGACGAGAAGAAGCGACAGGTCCGGATCGAGGATGACGGCGTCCGCCGCCCGCACGAGCTCCGCCGCACGCTCGACCCTCTCCCTCCGACTGCCCAGCGCATCGAGCGGCCAGCTCACCGTACGCACCACGTCATCGGGGCGCTCGCCCGGATCGACGTCCACCGCGCCGCGCCCGAGCGCGGACGCGGCCTCCCGCAGGAACCGGCTCGCCGCCCGTGGCTGCACCGTTCCCGCCCAGGATGAGCCGGTGAGAAGCAGGTGGTCGCGCGCGCGGGTCACGGCGACATACGCCAGCCGGCGTTCCTCGGCGACCTGCCGGTCGCGGTTCTGCTCGCCGAACGCCTCGACCGCATCGCGCAGGGCCTGCTGGGTGGGAGCCTCGGCCGCAGACCACGCGAGGCGCGGGAGCCACGGGGCATCCCCGCGGAACTCGAACGGCAGCGCACCGAACGTCAGCCATCCCTTGGCGTCGCGGCTCGCGGCGGGAAGCTCGTCCTCGACCATCCGCACGACCGCGACCGCATCCCACTCGAGACCCTTCGACCCGTGGATCGTCAGCAGCTGCACGACGTCGGGCTCCGTCGGTTCCGGTCGGGGGGCGAGCTCGTCGACGGATGCCGCGTGGTCGAGCCACGCGAGCAGGCTGGGCAGCGACCGCGCATCGTCGGAGGACAGGAAGCCCGCGATCTCGGCCGTGAAAGCCCGCACCTGCTCGTGGGCGGTGCGCTGAGGCCCGCGGGCCTCGTTCGCGGCGAGCTCGAGGTCGAGGCGCAGCTCGCTCTCGATCAGTCGCACGAGATCGAGCACGGGAAGTCCCGCGGCTCGGCGCCAGGCCGCGATCACGCCGGCCGCCTCGCGCAGTCGGGTGCGCGCGGCCGGGGTGAAGCCGGCGAGCCAGCCGTGGTCGTCGCGCACGCGGGGGAAGAACTCGAGCGCGTCGCTGAGCGAGCCGTGATCGTCGGCCGCGGATGCGCGCAAGGTCGCGACGACGTCGGGGGCCAGGGGCTGGAGCGCCGCGTCGTGTCGCGCGAGCCGGGCGCCGAGCGCCCGCAGCTCGCGCAGATCGGCGACGCCGATCGCCCACCGCGGCCCGACCAGCAGACGGATGAGCTCCGATCCGGCGAGCGGATCGGCGATGACCCGCAGCGCCGCCACGATGTCGACCACCTCGGGGGTGTCGAGAAGCCCACCGAGTCCGAGCACGCGATGCGGCACGCGGTGACGCGCGAGGGCCTCGGCGAACACGCTCATGCGCCGCTTCGACCGGAACAGCACCGCGCCGGTCGTCGAGAGGCCCACGCAGCGGCGCTCGGCACGGACCCGCACGAACCACTCCGCGACCCGTTCCGCCTCGTCGTCGAGTGTCGAGGCCATCTCGAGGTCGACCTCTCCCCTTGCCGCACCCGGCCGTGGGCGGAGGGCCGCGACATCCGCCCCGCCGGCGAGCGGTGCGAGCAGCGCCGAAGCGATCTCGAGCACATCCGCGCTGTTGCGCCAACTGGTCAGCAGGGAGAAGCGTTCGCATGCGCCACGAGTCACGAAGGCGCGCGGGAAGTCGTCGAGGTTGCCCGCACTGGCACCCCGCCAGCCGTAGATCGCCTGGTGCGGGTCGCCGACCGCCATCACGGCGGTGTCGGCGAACAGTGCCGCGAGCAACCGCGCTTGGACGACCGAGGTGTCCTGGTACTCATCGAGCAGAACCACCCGGAACCGTGAGCGCAGGCCCTCAGCGACATCCCGGTGGCGCTCGACGATCTGCAGCGCACCGGCCACCTGGTCGGCGAAGTCGATGACTCCGCGACGTTCCTTCGCCGACGCGTAGCCGGCCGCGAGACCCGCCAGCACCTCGAGGCCGTCGACCTTCTCGACGAACCGGGGGAAGTCCGCGTAGACACTCACCCGTGCCGTCTCGGAGGGCCGTTCGAGGATGCCGCGGAACCGCGACGGGAACGCGGCCACGTCGCCGAGGTCGGCGAGGTTGTCGACGGCGGCGCCCGCGAGCCCCAAGGCCGCCGACACGATCGTGCCGAGCGATTCGCTGCGGCTCTCCAGCCGAGAATCGTCGCTGTCGAGCGCGACCCGCCGCATGAGAAGCCAGGATGCCGACTCCGACAGCACCTGCGCATCGGGGTCGCGCCCGATCAGCACCGCGTTATCGCGCACCAGGGCGTCGGCGAAGCTGTTGTAGGTCGCGACGGTGGGGCGATCGAGGAGGTCGTCGGGGTCGACGGCACCCGCCGCGGCATCCGCTCCCAGCCGTCCGGCGAGATCGGCGATGCGTGCCCGGCGCTCCGCGGCGGGGGCTCCGGCGCGCTCGAGCTCGCCGAAGGCATCGAGAGCGCCGACCGCGTGCAGCTCGTCGAGGCGGTCGACCAGGCCCGCCGCCTCGAACTCGGCGAGGCGCGCGAGGCGTCGTTCGATGCGCTCGGCGAGCTCGCCGGCGGCCTTTCGCGTGAAGGTGAGGCCGAGCACCTCGTGACGGGCGACCAGCCGGTTGGCGACGAGCCAGACGACACGCCCCGCCATCGTCTCGGTCTTCCCGCTTCCGGCGCCGGCGACCACCAGCGCCGGGCCCAGCGCAGCCTCGATGACGCGGGCCTGCTCGTCGGTCGGGGGGAACTGGCCGAGGGCCGCGGCGACCGCGGCAGCGGAGACGGTCACGGCGCGCTCACCGCTCCGACCACATGGATGCGGCACACACCGTGGGCGTGCTCGTCTCGGCAGTGCTGCTCGTAGGGCGCCGCGAACCGCGTGCCCGCCATCACGGCGATCGCGTGCTGCAGCCGGGCGATGAACCGCTCGCGGGCTTCGTCGTCGAGCGGCGCCTGCCGCGGTTCGAGGTAGGGCTTCGCCGTGCCGGTGTGCAGCACCAGCAGTTCGGCGCCGCCCGCGGGCAGGCCCGCCGACGGCGCGATCGCCCCGGCGTCGTGGGCGAGCTGGTAGGCGAGCAGCTGCGGGTTCTCGACCACGGCCTTGTCGGTGCGCGGCTCGGCCCGACCCGTCTTCAGATCGACGATCACGACGGTGCCGTCGGCCCGCCGCTCGACGCGGTCGACGACGCCGCGCAGCAGCGCACGTCCCTCGCCGTCGTGGGGTGGCAGCGGGATCTCCACCTCGAACGGCGTCTCGCTCGCGAGCAGCTCACCGCCGCCCGCCGCGAAGTCGCGGAGGTACTGCGCCAGACGATCGACGAGGTCGCGGGCACGCTCGCGCCCGGCACGCTCGAGCCACTCGGATTCGAAGCCGAGCTCGTTCCACCGGGCGTCCACGACCTCCCACAACGCGACGGCGTCGGCGTCCGGCGCCGCCTCGAGCGCCGCGTGGATGAGCGTGCCGAGCCCGGCGACGGTGCTTCCCGCGTCGGCGCCGAGCTCGCGCACGACCCAGTCGAGCTCGCACTGCTCGAGCGCCGCGAGTCGGGAAGGCGAGACGCGGATGTCACCGTGCGCCAGCGAGTGCAGCGGGGCATCGGATGTCGCGGCCCCCACGCCGTACCAGTCGTCGGGGCGGGCCCCGGCGACACCGGCGGACGCGAGCGCGGCGAGCTGCGCCGCCGCCGACCTGTCGGGGACATCGGCGGTGACAGCCCGCCGCAGCTGGGCGACGACCCCGCGCAGCGTGAGGGCCGGCAGCGCCCGCGCCGCCTCCGCGTCGGGGAGCAGGGAGAACAGCCCGCTGGGGCGATGATCGTCGTCGGACGTCGCGGTCACGACGACCCGCGTGCGGGCGCGGGAGAGGGCCCGCACGAACAGGCGAAGCTCATCATGGAGCACGGCACGCCGCCGGTCGAGCACACCCGCAGCGGCCGTGACGCCGGCCGCGGCGTCGTGGAGGCGCCACGTGCCGAGCAGTGTGCCGCGCAGTCGGGTGTTGGGCCACACGCCCTCTTGTACGCCCGCGATGACGACGGTGTCGAACTCGCGTCCGAGCGCGGCTGCCGGGCTCAGCACCGCGACCACGTCGGCATCGGGGTCGCGGCCGAGCAGGTCGGGGGCGACATCGGTGGCGAGCACCGCGTGCACGAACCGCAGCGGGTGCGAGGCGGCATCCTCATCGCGCTCGGCGTCGCGCTTGGCGGCCTGGAACAGGGCGACGACCGCATCGAGATCTCGGTGGGCCTGATCGGCGACCGGGCCATGGCCGCTCGTCGCGGCCAGCCACCCCGCCTGACGGCCGCTCGCTTCCCACGCGGTCCAGAGCAGATCGTGCGCGGTTGCACCGTCGGCGAGCTGCGCACGCATGCGCGAGAGGGCCTCGGCGGTGCGCACGACCGCCCGCCCCTCGCGGCTGTCGATCGCCGCGGCGTGCATCGGGTCGTCGAGCGCCGCGGCGAGCAGTTCCGCACCGGTGCGCCCGCCGCCGTCGCCGAGGTGGGCATGGCGAAGCGCCGTGCGCACCCGTCGCACATCGAGCGGATCGAGCCCCGCCGCCACGAGGACGTCGGCCGCGGCCGCGGGCGCCACCACCGCGTCGCCGGCCGCCAGCACCACCGTCAGCAGGTCGCGCACGGCGGGCACCTGCCCGAGCGGAACCCCCTGGCCCTGACCGCGCGTGGGCACCTCCCGGGCGGCGAGACCCGCCTCGAGCGCCTGCACCTGACGGGTGTCGTGCGCGATGACGGCGAGCTCGCCCCACGGCACTCCGTCACGCAGTCGGCGTTCGCGCAGGGTGCGCGCGATCTCGTCGAGCTCGTCGTCGACGGATGTCGCCACCACCGCGCGCAGGCCGCCGTCGCCGACCCATTCCCCGGCGGGTGCGGTGCGGTGCGCGACGCCCCCCGCGGCCCCGATGCGCACGGTCACGCGCCGCTGTGCCTCGATCAGGTCGCCCTGCGCTCGGTGCGGCTCGGTGAGCGCGCCGAGAGATCCGAGACGCGCGCCCAGCGCGGCGAGGTTCTCTGGCCTCGCCCCGCGATATGCGCCCGAGGCGAGGTCGGGGTCACCGAAGGCGACGACGCCGACGCCACGGTCCCGCAGCGCGGCGAGGAGGTCGACGCCGCCGGATGTCAGCTCCTGGGCGTCGTCGACGATCACGGCGTCGAGCCGCCGCACCGCAGCGAACACGGGGTGGTCGACGGGAAGAGCGCGCACCAGCTCGACGGCCTCGAGCGTGAGGCCCGCCGCGTCACGCGTCGAGGCGCGCATGTCGCCCAGCACGCCTTCGTACTCGGCGAGGAACGATGCGAGCGCCGTCCATACGGTCTCGGCCTCGGCGTCGGCGAGCGCGGCGATGCGGGCGGGGGTCAGCGCGAGCGTGCGCGCGTCGGCGATGAAGGCACGCAGCTCACCGCGGAAGCCGCGGGTTGCACGGGTGGCGGCTCCGAGCGCGTCCGGCCAGCGCGAGCGACCGGATGCCTCGTCCTCGGCGTCGCCGGCGAGGAGGTCGGCGAGGATCTGGTCGTCGTCGGACGCCGTGAGCAGCAGGGGCGGCTCGTCGCCGGTGTGCACGGCATGCGCGCGGACGAGCTGGAACGCGAACGAGGTGAGCGAACGCGCCGGCGGGCCTGACGTCGCGCGCCCGAGTGCAAGGGACAAGCGGTCGCGCAGCGCCGTCGCCGTCTGACGCGTGGGCGTGAGGGCGAGCACCGCGTCGGGGTCCGACCCGGCCGCGACGAGCGCGGCGGCACGCTCGACGAGCAGCGTCGTCTTGCCGGAGCCGGGAGCGCCCGTCACGACGCCCGTGAGCGCCGCGGGCGCCGAGCGCACCAGCGCCCGCACAGCCGCGTCGGCGGGGGGTGCGGTGTCGGACGTCACCCGACCACGCTACCGACGCCGCCCGACATCGTTCGCCGACAGCGTGACGTGCGCGGCCGGTGCGCCGCGGGGCGCAGGCTACGCTCGATCATGCGCCCGCGGCGGGCGCGCCCCGGCCACCGATCGCCCTCGCGATCGACGGGGACGACAGGGAGGACCGGGACGTGGAGATCCGCATCGGCATCGCGAACACGGGGCGCGAGCTCAACTTCGAGACCAACGAGTCGGTCGACTCGGTCAAGGCCCAGATCGCCGCCGCGCTCGACGACAACGCGACCCACATCTCGCTCGTCGACGCCAAGGGCAACACGCTCATCGTGCCGACGGCCGGACTCGCCTACATCGAGCTCGGCACCGAGGAGTCGCGTCGCGTGGGCTTCGTGGCCTGAGCACGATGGACATCGTCCTCGCGTTCCTCTTCGGCATCGGCATCGGGCTGGTGCTGCACTATGCGCTCCCGGGTCGCGACTCGCGCGGTGTCGCGCTGCTTCCGGCCGTCGGGGCGGTCGCCGGCGGTGCGGTGTGGCTGGCTCTCACCTGGGCGGGGTTGACCACCGACAACCCGCTGCTGTGGGTCCTGTCGATCCTCGCCGCGGTCGTGGTGACCGTGCCCGTCGGTGTCGTGCTCTCGCGCGTGCGCGCCACGCACGACGCGCGCGAGAAGTCCCGCCTCAAGATCGGCTGACGTCCCGCTTCCCCGCCACGGCGAGGCGGGGCATCCGATCTCTCAGGACTCGAGGCCCATCGCACTCATCCGGGCCGCGTGAGCGCCCATGAGTGCGGTGAAGACCGGCTCCACGGTGGCGTCCTCCTCGGCCGTCTCCGGCGAACGGCTGAGGGCCGCACGGGCGACGAGCAGGGTGTCGCCGACGAGACGCCGCCCCCACATCGCGAGCAGCGACCGCCACTCCTCGTCCGCGGAGATCGCGTCGTGGATGATGTCGGCGATCGCCTTGCGGTCGGTGTCGGCCTCGAGGATGCGCGCCACGCGGCGCCCGGTCTCGCCGTAGCTCGCGGCGAGCGAGCGGTAGAAGTCGTCGAGGATGCCCGCCGTCAGGTGCACGGTGAGCATGGTCTCGAGCGAGCGTTCCCCCTGGGTGCGACGACGGAACGCGTCGAGCTGCTCGCGGAAGGGCAACATCAGCGTCAGCGGGTCGTCGCCGCGCTCGCGGATGACCGCCACGAGCTGCTGGTGCTTGGTGAGGGCCGCCCCGGATGCGCGGGAGAGCGCCTCCTTCTGGGCGAGCGACGGCGTGGGCGCGATGAGGGCGCTCAGCGTCTCGAAGTAGCCGAGCTGCAGATAGGCCGCCTGGCCGAGGAACGTGTCGACGGGCGGGGCGAGCTCGGCGAAGTCGACGCGGGTCGCCCCCGACGCCTCGCCTCGGGTGCGCAGACGCAGCACGCGCCCCACGGGTCGACGACGACGGAACCAGTCCCACACGCACACCAGCGTAGGCGGATGCCGCTTCCGCACGCGATCCCATCCGTTCGGGGCCGTGCGCCGAATGAGTGACATGAGGTTCATTCCCACGAAAGTCCACGGAGCGCTCGACTACATCGTCGGCCTCGCCCTGCTGTTCGCACCGCTGATCTTCGGCTTCTCGTCGGTCGGAGGCGCTGCGGTCGTCATCCCCCTCATCCTCGGAGCAGGCCTCATCGTCTACAGCCTGTTCACCCGGTACGAGTGGGGCCCGTTCAAGCTCATCCCGATGCCGGTCCACCTCGTGTTCGACGTCGTGGCGAGCCTGTTCCTCGCCCTGTCCCCGTTCATCTTCGGCTTCTCGTCGTACCCGCCGAACGTGTGGCTCCCGCACGTCGTCGTGGGCATCGCCGTCATCGTCGTGGTGATCTTCTCGAAGCCCGCGCCCGGTCCCTCGGTCGGTCGCTGAGCCTCGTCGCTCCTCCCCCCGGAGCCGTGCCCTCCCCGCCTCGTGCGGCGGAGGGCACGGTCATGTCGGGCGGCGTACGGCTCCGGATGCCGCGCGTCGGCGGGTGCGCGGGCGGTGACCGGGTACCCTGGAGGGAGTGCCCCGGCAGGGATCGGGGCCCCGCGCCTGCGGCTGAATGAGGGCGTGGACGATCTCGCGGCGCAGACGCCGCCCTCATCAGACAGGTTCATATCGTGACGACGTTCGCCGATCTCGGCGTCGACCAGGACATCCTCGACGCACTCGCGCACAAGGGCATCGTGGATGCCTTCCCCATCCAGGAGCAGACGATCCCGCTCTCGCTCCCCGGCCAGGACATCATCGGCCAGGCCGAGACCGGCACCGGCAA
>NZ_MEGA01000025.1:24404-30655 GCF_001725695.1 Microbacterium sp. SCN 71-21 | reverse complement strand
CGAAGCCCAGACCGTAGAGAGCGGATGCCGCGGCGAACACGCCCTCGGTGAGTACCCGCTCCGCCTCGAACCACGTCCGCAGTGCGGCGGTGTCGAGGTCGAGCGTCGCGGCCCGCACCTTCTCGGTGTAGTACGCCCAGTCGTGGGCCTCGATCTCGAACGGAGCCGCCTCGCTCTCATTCACGATCTGCTGCAGCGCGTCGGCCTCGGCACGGGCGTTGCGCGCGGCCGGAGCGGCGAGGCGGAACAGCATCTCCCGCACCGCCTCCGGGGAACCGGCGGTCTGGTCGGACGTCACGTAGGCCGCGTGCGACGGGTAGCCGAGCAGCTCGGCACGCTGCGCGCGCAGCCGCACGATCTCGAGGAGCACGTCGCGGTTGTCGTGCTCGCCCCCACGGATACCGCGCGACCGGGAGGCGGCCAGCAGACGCTCGCGGGTGCGGCGGGAGGTGAGCCGTGACAGGTACGGATGACCGGTGAACAGCGTGAGCGACACCAGATATCCATCGAGCCCGCGGTCGGCGGCGGCCCGGGCCGCGGCGGCGAGGTCACTGTCGGCGAGACCGGCGAGGTCTGCGGCATCCGTCACGTGCAGGGCGAGCTCGTTGGTGTCGGCCAGCAGATGGCGCTCGAACGTGGTCGTCAAGACCGACAGGCGGGCGTTGAGATCGCGAAGGGTCTGCTTGGCGTCGTCGTCGAGCCCCGCGCCGGCGTGCGACATCACCGTGTAGCGCCGTTCGACGAGGTAGCGCTGCTCCGGGGTGAGGTCGAGGTCGTCGCGGGCCTCGTAGAGTGCGGCCACCCGCGCGAAGAGCGCGGGATCGAGGGTGATCGCGTCGGAGTGCGCCGAGTTCAGCGGGGCGACGGTCTCCTCGATCTCCTGGATCTCCGGCGTGCCGTCGGCGGAGCTCACCGTGTAGAACGTGCGCGAGACGCGGCCGAGCAGGTCGCCGCTGCGCTCGAGGGCCTCGAGCGTGTTCTCGAAGGTCGGCGGCTCGGGGTTCGCGGTGATGGCGGCGACCTCGGCGCGCTGCTGCGCGAATCCCGCGTCGAATGCCGGCAGGTAGTCCGTGACGGCGATCGCGGCGTAGTCCGGCAGCTCGTACGGCAGCACGGAACGATCGAGAAGGGGATGGCGGGACGTCGTGCTCATCCCGCCAGCCTACGCCGCGGCATCGCGTCGATTCAGAGGGTCGACACGCCGCGGAACGTGTGTCCGGCGGCGATCGACGCGCCAGAGACGGCGGCCGCGGGTTCCGAGGAGAGGTAGGCGACGAGGGCGGCGATCTGCTCCGGAGTCGAGGGCCCGGGACCGACCGCGGGCACCGGGTGGTCGTCGTCGAACACGTTGCCGGGGTTGACGACGTTGACGGTGATGCCGGTGCCGGCCACGCTGTCGGCGAGGGCCTTCGCCGCGAGGATCAGGGCGGCGTTGCGCACCGACGCGACGACGCTCGTGGACGAGCGGGCAAGCTGCCCGGCGATGCCGATGATGCGGCCGGACCCGCGGGCGCGCATGTGCGGGAGCACCGCGTTCGCGAGCCGCAGGAAGACGAGCGACTTGGCATCGACCGCGGCCGCGACGGCCGCGGGGGAGAACGCGTCCGCCGGGTCGAGGGTCTGCGCCGCGGGCGCGGCGGTGACCACCAGGATGTCGATCCGCCCGTGCCGGGCGATCACCTCGTCGACGCCGGCGACGACGGATGCCTCATCCTGGCCGTCGATCGTGACATCGCCACCCGATCGGCCGGCGGTGACGACCACGGCGCCCTCCGCGGCGAGGGTCGTGGCGATGTGACGCCCGAGGTAGCCGGTGCCGCCGACGACGAGGGCCACGCGGTCGGTGATGCCGAGATCCATTCCTCGATCGTACGTCGCGTGGTGTGCCGAGCGCCCTGCCCGAGTGTCCGGATGCGTCGATGCAAAGCAACGTTTGCAAAGTAACACGTGCAAAGATATCTTTGCGATATGACGAACGAGATCCCGCTCCCGACGACCCGCGAACAGCGGGTGCTCGACGGCGGCGCACTTCGGGCCCTCGCTCACCCGTTGCGGGTCGAGATCTACGATCTGATCTCGCAATACGGCCCGCAGACGGCGAGCACCCTCGCGGCGATGACGGGGGAGTCCTCCGGCGCCACCAGCTATCACCTGCGCGCACTCGCGAAGCATGACCTCATTCGAGAGGTCGAAGGTCAGGGAACCGCGCGCGAGCGCTGGTGGGAACGGCCTCGCGGCGGCGTGCAGATCGGCAGCCCCGAGGCGGTGAAGACCCCCGCGGGCCGCGCGGCGACTCAGGTCGTGCTGACGGAGTTCCTCAACCGGCGTCACCAGCAGCTCATGGACTACGTGGGGGCGAGCCTGCGCGAGAACGGCGTGTGGGACGACAGCGCGATGATCACGACCGCGACCATCCACCTCACGGCGGCGCAGGCGGCCGACGTGGTCGCCCAGCTCCAGGCCGTCATCGACGGCGCCGTAGACCGATACAAGGACCAGCGCGGCGAGGGTGTCGTGCCCGTGACGGTGCACGCCGATGTGTTCGCCCTCCCCGAGAAGGGACGATGAGATGACCCTCCTGACGGCTGCCCCCGAAGCCCGCACCACCACCCGCTCCGCCGATGAGCGGCTGCTGCGGGTGCTCGCCCGCCTGCTCGAACGAGCCGCCGACGACATCCACCGCCGCCGCGCGTGCGCCGATGAGCGGGCGGCGCGTCTCGACGCCTACGTCGCACAGCGCAGCACCGGCACCGCAGCGCGTCAGCTCGGACTGCTGCCGCGGTCATGACCACCGCAGCGATCAGGCCGGCGGCACCGCCGCTCGGCCGCCCGTTCCGCACGCTCTGGACAGCCACCGCCTTCAGCAACATCGCCGACGGCGTCGGTCGCACCGCAGTGCCGCTCATCGCCACGACACTGACGACCGACCCGTTCGTCATCGCGATCCTCGGCGCTCTCGCGTTCGTGCCGTGGCTGGTGTTCGGCATTCCCGCGGGCGTCATCGTCGACCGGTTCGATCGGCGCCGCATCATGGCGCTCGCCAACACGCTGCGGCTCGGTGCCGCGGTCTGGCTCGGGGCCCTCGTGGCATCCGGCGCCATCTCCGTGTGGACGCTGCTGGTCGGCACCCTCGCGTTCGGCATCGGCGAGACCCTGTTCGAGAACGCCGTCAACGCCGCCGTCCCCGCGATCGTCCCTCGCCAGCGGTTCGACAGCGCCAACGGCTGGCTGCAGGCGTCCCAGGTGACGATCGACAACTTCATCGCCACGCCCATCGGCGGTCTGCTGTTCGGCCTGTCCATCGCCCTGCCGCTCTGGGTGGGCGCGATCGGCTATCTGGTTCCGATCGCCCTGGCCCTGCTGCTGCCGTCGCTGGCCGTCTCGCGGCAGACCGACGAGCAGACGGATGCCGCGGCATCCGTGCCCGTTCACGGCGCCCGCCCCGCGCTGCGCTACCTCTGGCAACACCGCTACCTGCGTGCGGTGGTGCTGTTCACGTCCGTGGTGGGAGCGCTCCTGAGCTTCGCCCAGGCGCCCACGATCCTCTACTTCCTCGAGGTGCAGCACGTCACGCCTGCGGCGATCGGCTTCGTCACGGCGGGGATCGGGCTCGGCGCCCTCGTGGGGTCGTTCGTCGCGGCGCCTCTGGTGCGTCTCCTCGGCCGCGGCCCGGTGCTGCTCTTCGCGAACGTCGTCGTCGCCGTGTCCCTCGTCGCGGTGGGTCTCGCTCCCGACGTCGTCACCGCGATCGCGTCCTACGCGGTCATGGCGTTCGCGGTGTCGGTGTGGAACGTGCCGTGGGGAGCGCTGCGGCAGCACCTCATCCCCGCGCACCTGTTCGGTCGCGCGCTCGGCATCATCCGCACCGTCACGTGGGGCGTCTTCCCGGTGGCGACGCTGCTCGGCGGGCTCGTGGCGCGATCCGACCTCCGGCTGCCGTTCACGATCGCGGGCGCCCTCACGCTCGTCGTCGCCCTCAGCGCCTCACGGCTGCTCGTGCGGGGCACGCCGCGCGCCTACGCGGCGGCGGATCAGGCGAACTCGTCGTCGGCGTCGTGACGCACGACGGGTGAGCCGGCGGCATCCACCGTCACGATCACGCCCGTGTCGAGTTCGGCGATCGGCCGACGTTCGAGCCAGGTGAGCGTCCATCGCGGACGCGGCTGACCGAGCGGGTCGGCGGGCAGCGCCCGCTCCACCGAGGCGATCGCGTCGTGCAGCACAGCCGGCACGGCCGACGGGGGCGTGTCGCCCGCCGTCCACCGCGTGCCGAGCTGCATCAGGCGTCCGCCGTCTCGAGCTCGATCGACTCGACTGTCAGCGCGTCGCCCTCGACGTAGTCGATCTCGGCGATGCGGCCGACGGCGCGGAGGTCCCCCTCGGCGGATCGCAGGAGTGCGATCTGCGCGGGGGTCGCGGCGATCACGAGACGCGTGACCGGCGTCTTCTGCGAGGCCTTGGCCTCGGTCTTCGCGCGGCGCACGCCGATGAGCGCGTCACCGACGGTCGTGAGCACGCGGGGGTCGCCCTCGAGACCCAGCGGGGCGGGCCACGCGGCGTGATGCACAGACCCCTCTTCGAACCACGACCAGGTCTCCTCGGCCGCGAACGACAGCACCGGCGCGAGCAGTCGCACGAGCGTCGACAGCGCCAGGCGCAGCGCGAGCGCGGCGGACGCCTGACCCACGTCGGTCTGGTCGTAGGCGCGCTCCTTGACGAGCTCGAGGTAGTCGTCGCAGAACGTCCAGAAGAACGACTCGGTCAGCTCGAGCGCCCGGGCGTGGTCGTAGCCCTCGAACGCGCGCGTCGCCTCGGCGACGACCGTGTCGAGGGTCGCGAGCATGCTGCGATCGAGGTCGTGCGTCACCGCGGCGCCCTCCGGCACCGGGAAGGTCAGCACGAACTTCGCCGCGTTGAGCAGCTTGATCGCGAGGCGACGGCCGATCTTCACCTGCGTCGGGTTCTGCGGGTCGAACGCGGCATCGGTGCCGAGGCGGCTCGACGCCGCCCAGTAGCGCACGGCGTCGGAGCCGTGGGCATCGAGGATGTCCGCGGGCGTGACGACGTTGCCCTTCGACTTCGACATCTTCTTGCGGTCGGGGTCGACGATGAAGCCGGAGATCGCGGCATCCGACCAGGGCGCCCGGCCGTCCTGCAAGACGCTCCGCAGCATCGTCGAGAAGAGCCAGGTGCGGATGATGTCCTGACCCTGCGGGCGCAGATCGAACGGGGCGACGAGGCCCCAGAGCTCCTCGTCGCGCGCCCAGCCGCCGGCGAGCTGCGGGGTGAGCGACGACGTCGCCCAGGTGTCGAAGATGTCCTGCTCGCCGTCGAAGCCGCCCGGCACGCCGCGCTGCGAGGGGTCGAAGCCCGCGGGCACGTCAATGGTCGGATCGACGGGCAGCTGACCGAGGTCGGGGGTGATCACGCGGCGGTAGTCGCGGTCGCCGTTCTCGTCGAGGCCGTACCAGACCGGAATCGGCACCCCGAAGAACCGCTGGCGCGAGACGAGCCAGTCGCCGGTGAGGCCACCGACCCAGTTCTCGTAGCGCACCCGCATGAAATCGGGATGCCACGTCATGCCGCGTCCCCGCTCGATGAGCGCGTCGCGCAGGTCGGCGTTCTTCGCGCCGTTGCGCAGGTACCACTGCCGGGTCGAGACGATCTCGAGGGGCCGGTCGCCCTTCTCGAAGAACTTCACCGGGTGGGTGATCGGCTTCGGGTCGCCGATGATCTCGCCCGATTCCTGCAGCAGCTCGACGATGCGCTTCTTCGCGCTGAACACGGTCTTGCCGGCGAGCTCCGCGAAAGCGGCCTGCGCGGCATCCGTCGACAGCGCCTCGGGGGCGTCGGCGACGATGCGGCCGTCCTTGCCGATGATCGTGCGGTTCGGAAGGCTGAGCTCGCGCCACCAGATGATGTCGGTCACGTCGCCGAAGGTGCAGACCATCGCGATGCCCGAGCCCTTGTCGATCTGCGCGAGCGGGTGCGCGAGCACCGGAACCTCGACCCCGAACACGGGCGTGGTCACGGTGGTGCCGAAGAACGGCTGGTAGCGCTCGTCATCGGGGTGGGCGACGAGCGCGACGCAGGCGGCGAGAAGCTCGGGGCGGGTCGTCTCGATGTGGATGTCGCCGCCGCCGCCGGTGCGATGGAAGGCGAGGCGATGGTAGGCGCCAGGCTGCTCGCGGTCCTCGAGCTCGGCCTGCGCGATCGCCGAGCGGAAGTCGACGTCCCAGAGCGTCGGGGGG
>NZ_MEGA01000025.1:0-24380 GCF_001725695.1 Microbacterium sp. SCN 71-21 | reverse complement strand
TCCTGGTAGGCCTCGCCGCGGGAGTAGTTCTGCAGGAACGCGAGCTGGTTCGTGCGGATCGTCTCGTCGGAGATCGTGCGGTAGGTCTGACGCCAGTCGACGCTGAGGCCCAGCTGCCGGAACAGCGACTCGAAGGTCTTCTCGTCCTCGACGGTCAGCCGCTCGCACAGCTCGATGAAGTTGCGTCGGCTGATCGGGATCTGGTCGGCCGCCTTGCTCGACTTGTTGTCGCCGCCCTCGAACGGGGGCGTGAAGTCGGGGTCATAGGGCAGCGTCGGATCGCAGCGCACGCCGTAGTAGTTCTGCACGCGGCGCTCGGTCGGCAGGCCGTTGTCGTCCCATCCGATCGGGTAGAACACAGTCTTGCCGCGCATCCGCTCGAACCGCACCTTGAGGTCGGTGTGGGTGTAGCTGAAGACGTGTCCGATGTGCAGGCTGCCCGAGGCGGTCGGCGGGGGGGTGTCGACGGAGTAGACGCCCGCGCGTCCCTTCGTCTTGGCCGCGTCACGGTCGAACAGATAGGTACCCGCGGTCTCCCACGCGGCATCCCACTTCGCTTCGAGGCCCTCGAGTGCGGGCTTGTCGGGAACTTCGGCCATGGGGGACTCCTCGAGCGATATATGCGGCACTGTGTGAGCGTGCCTGAGTGTGGACGACCCGATGAGTCTACCGAGGGGCGGATGCCGCGGCACCGCGCACGCGCTCAGCCGAGCGTGGGCTCCCACGGGCCGGCGACGCGCACGGCCTCGTCGTCGCCCGGCCAGGCGGGCGCGGTCGCGCCGAGGATGACGAGGCCGTGACCGTCGCTCGCGAACTGGAACGCGGTGCCGACGGGGATCGCCACGGAGACGCCCGGCACGAGCGCCACGACATCGCTGTGCCCGTCGACCGAACGCCAGAGACGTCCGGTTCCCGCCTGCACGAACCACACCTCTGACACCGTGCGATGCTGATGGGCGATCGTCACCGCGTCGGCAGCGAGGATGAACTGCGCGGTGCTGACCCCGGGCACGCGTGCGAGCACGCGGACCGCCGAGCCGTCGGGCGCGGTGGCCGCCGGCGCCGAGGCCGGGTCGACGGGCACGGGGAGGGACGCGGCATCCATGCGGTCAGTATGGCGCGCGGGGCGCGACAGTCGCGGTCAGCGCCGGTAGACTTGTGCGACCAGCACCGATCCGGCCATCACCGGGGAGCTCGCGGAAGAACGGCTTCGGCCCACTAGACCCGCGCGGGGCAGGCCCGTCACAGCCGCAGTGAAAGAGGACGGATGCCGCGGCATCCGTCAATGCGGGGTGGTACCGCGGCCTCAGGGTCGTCCCGGCAGGAGCACACGAATCCTGTGAGAGAGACGATGACCTACCCCCGCCCGTCCGCTTTCGGACCCTCCGCCGACGTCGCCCCGAGCCCCCGCTTTCCCGAGATCGAGCGCGAGGTGCTCGACTTCTGGGCGCACGACGACACCTTCCGCGCGTCGATCGCCCAGCGCGACGGCGCCGAGGAGTGGGTGTTCTACGACGGACCGCCGTTCGCGAACGGCCTGCCCCACTACGGACATCTGCTGACCGGCTACGCGAAGGACCTCTTCCCGCGCTTCCAGACGATGCGCGGCAAGAAGGTCGATCGGGTGTTCGGCTGGGACACGCACGGCCTTCCCGCCGAGCTCGAGGCGATGAAGCAGCTCGGCATCACCGAGAAGGACGAGATCGAGCGCATGGGCATCGCGACCTTCAACGCGAAGGCCCGCGCCTCGGTGCTCGAGTACACGCACGAGTGGGAGGACTACGTCACCCGGCAGGCGCGCTGGGTCGACTTCGAGAACGGCTACAAGACGCTCGACGCGACCTTCATGGAGTCGGTGCTGTGGGCCTTCGCGACCCTCTACGAGAAAGGTCTCGCGTACGAGGGCTACCGCGTGCTGCCGTACTGCTGGCGGGACGAGACGCCGCTGTCGGCACACGAGCTTCGCATGGACGACGACGTCTACAAGATGCGCCAGGACCCCTCGGTGACCGTCACGTTCCCGCTCGTCGGCACCAAGGCGGAGGCGCTCGGGCTCACCGGTGTGCGCGTGCTCGCGTGGACGACCACCCCCTGGACCCTCCCCACGAACCTCGCCCTCGCCGTCGGCCCGGACATCACCTATGTCGTGGTGCCCGGCGGGCCGGCGGGGGCCGCCGACATCCCGACCGCCGACGACGCGTCCTCCGCGGCGGCGCACCGTTACCTGCTCGCCGCCGACCTTCTGGGCGGCTATGCGAAGGACCTGGGTTACGAGAACGCGGATGCCGCGCGCGAGGCCGTCGAGCGCACCGTGCTCGGCCACGAGCTCGCCGACGTGCACTACGACCGCCTGTTCGACTACTACGCCGACGAGGCGTTCGGCACGGAGAACGCGTGGCGCATCCTCGCGGACGACTACGTGTCGACGAGCGACGGCACGGGCGTGGTGCACCAGGCTCCCGCGTACGGCGAGGACGACAAGCGCATCGGGGATGCAGCCGGCATCCCGACGATCGTGAGCCTCGACGACGGTGGCCGCTTCCTGCCGCAGGTGACGGATGTCGCGGGCGAACTCTGGATGGACGCGAACCGTCCGCTCATCCGCCTGCTGAAGCAGGAGGGTCGCCTGCTGCGCGAGGCCAGCTACGAGCACTCTTACCCGCACTGCTGGCGGTGCCGCAACCCTCTCATCTACAAGGCCGTGTCGAGCTGGTTCATCCGCGTCACCGACATCAAGGACGACCTGATCGCCGGCAACGCGCAGATCACGTGGGTGCCGGGCAACGTGAAGCACGGCCAGTTCGGCAAGTGGCTCGAGGGCGCGCGCGACTGGTCCGTCAGCCGCAACCGGTACTGGGGTTCGCCGATCCCGGTGTGGAAGAGCGACGACCCTGCCTATCCGCGCGTCGACGTCTACGGGTCGCTCGCGGACCTGGAGCGTGACTTCGGCACGCTCCCTCGTGACGCGGAGGGCCAGGTCGACCTGCACCGCCCGTACATCGACGAGCTCACCCGCCCGAACCCCGACGACCCGACCGGCCGCAGCACGATGCGCCGCATCGAGGACGTGTTCGACGTCTGGTTCGACTCCGGCTCGATGCCCTATGCGCAGGTGCACTACCCGTTCGAGAACCGCGAGTGGTTCGATGCGCACGCTCCCGCCGACTTCATCGTCGAGTACATCGGGCAGACGCGCGGCTGGTTCTACGTCATGCACGTGCTCTCCACCGCGCTGTTCGGACGCCCCGCGTTCACGGGCGTGTCGTGCCACGGCATCGTGCTCGGCAACGACGGCCTGAAGATGTCGAAGTCGCTGCGCAACTATCCGGACGTCTCCGAGGTGTTCGACCGGGACGGCTCCGACGCGATGCGCTGGTTCCTCATGTCGAGCTCGGTGCTGCGCGGCGGCAACCTCGTCGTGACGGAGGAGGGCATTCGCGCGGGTGTGCGCGAGTTCCTGCTGCCGCTGTGGAACGCGTGGTACTTCTTCGCGACCTACGCGAACGCCGCCGGCGGGCCCGGGGGCCAGGCCTACACGGCGACATGGCGCACCGACTCGACGAACGTGCTCGACCGGTACATCCTCGCCTTGACCGGCGACCTGGTGCGGGACGTGGCATCCGATCTCGAGGGTCTGGACTCGACCACCGCGGCCTCTCGCCTGCGCGAGTTCGCCGAGGCGCTGACGAACTGGTACATCCGACGCTCGCGCGACCGGTTCTGGACCGGGGGCGACGTCTCCGATCCGACCAGCACGGAGGCGTTCGACACGCTCTACACCGTGCTTGAGACGCTCACGCGCGTGGCGGCGCCCCTGCTGCCGCTCGTCGCCGAGCGGGTGTGGCAGGGCCTCACCGGCGGACGCAGCGTGCACCTGACCGACTGGCCCGACGCGTCCGCGTTCCCCGCGGCGGCCGACATCCGCACCGCGATGGACACCGTGCGCGAGGTCTCGAGCGTCGCCAACGCCCTGCGCAAGCGCGAAGGCAAGCGGGTGCGCCTGCCGCTTCCGCGCCTGACCGTGGTGGTGACGGATGCCGCGGCCCTCGCCCAGTTCGAGACGATCCTGCAGGACGAGCTCAACGTGAAGGCGATCGAGCTCGTCGAGCTCGCCGCCGACACCCCCGCCGCCTTCGGCATCTCTCACCGCCTGACGGTGAACGCCCGCGCGGCGGGGCCTCGACTCGGCAAGCAGGTGCAGCAGGTGATCCAGGCCGCCAAGGCGGGCGACTGGTCGGTGGTCGACGGCGTCGTCACGGCGGGCGGACTCGCGCTCGTCGACGGGGAGTACGAGCTTGCCGTCGAGACGTCGGGTCGTCCGGAGGGTGAGGCGCTCGCGGTGCTCGCGAGCGGCGGATTCGTGTTGCTCGACACCGCCACGACACCCGCGCTCGAGGCCGAAGGTCTCGCGCGCGACGTGATCCGTGCCGTGCAGGACACGCGCAAGGCCGCCGGCTTCGACGTCAGCGACCGCATCTCGCTCTCGCTGCGCTTCGACGACGACACGGACGCCGCCGCCGTCGCGGCCGCCTTCGCTCTCGCGGGCGTGGCCGACGAGACGCTCGCTGTCAGCGCGACCGTGAACGGACACGTGCTCGTCGGTTCGACGTTCGACGCCGCCGGCCACGGCGAGCACACCGGCTCGTTCGAGGCGGGCGCCTTCGCGAACGCGGGCGCCTTCCGCGTCGAGGTCGCACGCGCGGGGGTGACCGAGTGACCGCCCGCGAGACCGCTCGCGCCGATGCGGTCTACACAGCACTGCTGCAGCGGCAGGGGGAGCAGTGGGTACAGCCGCGCATCGAGCGCACACGCCGCGTGCTCGAGTACCTCGATGACCCGCAGCGTACGTACCGCGTGGTGCATGTGACCGGCACGAACGGGAAGACGTCGACAAGCCGTATCGCAGAGAGCCTGCTGCGTTCGCTCGGTCTGCGCACCGGCCTGTTCACCAGCCCCCATCTCGAGCGGTTCACCGAGCGCATCATGATCGACGGTGAGCCGATCGCCGACGCGCAGGTGGCCGACGCGTGGGAGGAGATCGCCCCGTTCGTCGACCTCGTCGACGCGGAGCTGCAGGCCGCGGGCGATGCACGGCTGACGTTCTTCGAGCTGCTCACCGTGCTCGCGTTCGTGGCTTTCGCGGATGCGCCCGTTGACGTCGCGGTGATCGAGGTCGGGATGGGCGGGTCGTGGGACTCGACAAACACCGCCGACGGCGACGTGGCGGTGATCGCGCCGGTCGGTCTCGACCACGCCGATCGGCTCGGCAGCTCCGTCGAGGCGATCGCGGAGGTCAAGGCCGGCATCATCAAGCCCGGTGCGGCCGTCGTGTCCGCGGCGCAGACGCCGGGCGTCGCCGCCGTGCTCCGCGCCGCCGCCGAGCGTCAGGGTGCGACGATCTCGTTCGCCGACGAGGAGTTCGCCGTCACGGCGGCTAACCTGGCGGTCGGGGGCCAGGTCGTCACGGTGCGCGGACTCGCCGGCACCTACGCCGACGAGTACCTGCCGCTCTACGGCGCCCATCAGGCCGCGAACGCCGCACTCGCGATCGCGGCGGTCGAGTCGCTCATCGGAGGCGGCACGCAGCCGTTGACCGGCGACGTGGTCGCCGAGGGGCTCGCGCAGGCGACCTCGCCGGGCCGCCTGCAGCTGATCGGCACCCACCCGACCGTCGTCGTCGACGCCGCCCACAACCCGCACGGTGCGCACGCGCTCGCGGCGGGGCTGGCGGCATCCTTCGACTTCGACGAATGGGGACTCGTGCTCGGCGTGCTCGGCGACAAGGACGCATCCGGCATCGTCGGAGAGCTCGTCGATGTCGCGACCCACGTCTTCGCGACCGCGCCCGATTCCGACCGTGCCCGTGACGCGGACGCCGTCGCCGATGTGGTCGAAGCTGCGGGCCTGCCGGTGTCGGTGCATCCGGACCTCGCCGACGCGGCGGAGGCCGCCCGGTCGTGGGCGGCGACGGGAGAGCGGCGCGCGGTCGTCATCGCGGGCTCCGTCGTGCTCGCGGGGGAGGCGATCGCGCTCGCGCGCGATGAGGACTGGATGGTCGGGTGGGAGCAGTGAGCCCGCGCGAGCGCCGTCGGCGCGGTGCCGAGGAGTCGCTGGGCGCCGTCATCCTCGGATTCGAGTCGATCGTCGTCTTCCTCGGCGGTCTCGCCGTCTACGGACTCAAGGGTCTCCCCGACGGCGTCGACCCCTGGTGGGGCATCGTCGGGGGCATCGTCGTGGCCGTCGTCATGGTGCTCACGACCCTCGTGTTGCGCTTCCGATGGGGAATCTGGCTCGGATGGGCACTGCAGGTGCTCGTGTTCCTGAGCGGCTTCCTCGCGTTCGGCCTGTTCATCGTCGGGGTCATTTTCGGCGCCATGTGGGGATATGCGACGATCAAGGGGGCCCAGCTCGATCGCCGTAACGCGCGGCTCGTCGAGGGCGCCGAGAACGGAGACTGAGAACCATGGCCACCGAAGAAACCCTCGTCCTCGTCAAGCCCGACGGCGTCGCCCGCGGCCTGACCGGAGCCATCCTCGCCCGGATCGAGGCGAAGGGGTACTCGCTCGTCGATCTGCGACTCGTGGAGCCCGAACGGGGCCGGCTCGAGCAGCATTACGCCGAGCACGAAGGCAAGCCGTTCTACGAGCCTCTTGTCGAGTTCATGATGTCCGGTCCGTCGGTCGCGATCCGCCTCGCCGGCAACCGTGTGATCGAGGGGTTCCGGTCCCTCGCGGGCACCACCGACCCCACGACGGCCGCTCCGGGGACGATCCGCGGCGACTTCGGTCGCGACTGGGGGGTGAAGGTGCAGCAGAACCTGGTGCACGGCAGCGACAGCCCGGAGTCGGCGGCCCGCGAGTTGGAGATCTGGTTCGGCTGAGTCGTCCGGCGCGAGATGTGTTGATGCCCGCCTCCGCCAAGAGGCGGGCATCGACGTTGCGGAGCGGGTGTCAATGCAGAATCCGCGTGACCTCGTCCCACGACAGCGATAGCGCTGTGGGCACGGATCCGCGGTAGGCGCTGGGGTCCGCTCCGAGCGTGACAGCGGCCGGCTCGAGGTCGATGCGGTCGCCGCTCGAGCTGCGCACGGTGAGATCGAGGCGGTCACCACCCAGCGTGTTGTTCGCCTCGATGAGCTGCAGGATGCGGCGCAGCTCCGCATCAGAGACATCGGCGGCCGTCGACACGGCGCCGACGTTGAGCACCACCGTGAACCCGTCGGTGCTGCGGCTCGCCCACGCATCCGAGAGACCGAGGCCGGCACCTTCGAGCGCGGCGGGGATCTTCTGCTCGAACGACACGTCCGCCGTCGGGGCGCCGACGCACCCGGCGAGGCCGGTCACCAGTGCGACGGCGGTGGCGACGAGCGCGATCGTGCGGGGGAGCGCGTGTCGGGGGGACATGATCCTCATTCTGCTGCCGTGAACATCGAGTGGTCGACGACCGCGCCGGTGAGCGCGTCGAGTCCGGGCGGGGGAGCGCCGTGTTGGGCGGCGTACAGCTGCTCCCACGCGGCGATCGAGTCCCGGTAGTACTGGTTGTCGTGCGCGGCCAGGGGGTTCCCGGTGTCGGGCAGCGTGATGCGGTGCACGTTCGGAGGCACGGGCCCGGTGCCGTTGCCGTCGAGGCGCGGCACCAGGTCGCTCTCGTGCTGGAACGAGTAGACCGGGACATCGGCGGGAACCGCGAACCCGTCAACAGGCGATCCGTTGGTGACGACCCCGATCGTGCGGTACGGGAACGTCGGATCGGCCGCGAGGTTCGCCGCCAGGATGCCTCCCTGGCTGAAGCCTGTCAGCACCACCCGATCGCCGGGCCGGATGCCGGCGTCTCTCATCGCCTCGAGCGCGGCTCGCTCATACGCGGATCTCAGCAGGGGGTTGTCGAGCATGAGTGCGATATTCGAGTCGCGATCGTTCATAGCCCCCTTGTCGCCGCTGAACTGCCAGTCCTGCGTGGAGGGAACCGAGACCACCCAGTGCTCCGAACCGTCGGCCCGGACGACCCGCTTCACGTCGATCACCGTCGCATCGGCGCCGCCCATCAGATCCGTCGTGCCATTCACCGCGACGAGGTCGGCGAAGGTGTCGAGCCGGGTGACGCGCTGCGCGTCCTCCCATGCTTGTCGGCGCGTCGGGTCGAGCGTGTCGGGGTCGAGCTCTTCGACGTCGGCAGACTTCTGGAGGAAGTTCTGCGCGGCTCCGCCGAACAGCATCCCGACGAGTCCGCCGGTGGCGAGTCCGACGGCGGGCAGCATGCGGGCGACGACGTCTTTCAGTGTCGCCGCAGCCTCGGCGATGATCGGAATGAGGCGCTGGATGAGCGCGGAGAGCGCGTGGAGAGCCTCGAGGAGCTCGGTCACGAGCCGTCCGGTCGCGGCGACGAGATCTGCGGCGGCGCGCGCGAAATCCGTCACGCGGTGGGCGATCTCGAGCGGGTTGAGGGAGAACGAGAACAGCTGCTCGGCGAAGCGCGCGAGGCGGGTCAGCACCTCGCAGACGTAGGTTCGGGTCGCATCCACGATTCGGGAGGCGAGACGGAGGGATGCCGCTGTCGCCGCGGCCCACTCCGCGGCATCCCTCGTCACCGCCAGGAGGTCGTCGTGTCGTTCTCGCAACGCGCGCACGGTGCGGCCGTCGAGATCGGTGAGGGCGGTGCGGCCGACGCGCAGTCGCGGCGCGAGTTCGGTCAGCGACGCCGCTGCGTCCTCCCACTGCGCGGCGACACCCCCGACCTGGGCGCTGTCACCGAGCAGCTGGTCGACCCAGTCCCGAAGCGGTTGCACGTAGGTGATCACGACGCCCGCGATGCCGGGGATCTCCGCGCACGCCGGTGCGCCCAGAGCGCTGCGCGGGAGGCCGCCGGCCCAGGCGCCGCCGCGTATCTCTGCAGCGAGCGACGACGCGCTCATGGTTCCGTCCCGGTGAAGGTCGTCGTCGCGTCGTCCTCGACGCGGGCGAAGGCTGTGCCCGCGTGCGACGCCCCGTCGGCCATGCGGTCGCTGAGGGTGTGCGCCATGCCCAGGAGGTCACGCGTATGGGACGCGAGAGCAGTGGTCGCGGGCACGAGGAGTCCCTGTGCGAGCGCACCGAACGCGATCGGCCCGAGCGGCGTCGCGGTGCGCGCCGCCGCCCGGTCCAGCTCGGCGGACGCCTCGCGCAGCAGTGTCTCCTGAGCCTGCAGCACGTCGCCGTCGAGGACGATGCGCTGATTCGCCGCGGTCACGAGGTCGCTCCGAGAGAGCGTGCGCCCTGCAGGTCCGTGGCGGTGTACGACTCGGCGAGGGCGGTGAGGGCGGTGTCGATGCGAGCGAGTGCGTCGGTGCGGTCTGCCAGCCCGGCGCGCAATTGTCGTTGGGCCGCATCGAACGCCTGCTGGGCTTCGCCCGACCAGGATCCTCGCAACGCCGTCGCGTCGCTCTCGAGTTGGGTGAGGGCGTCGTCGATTGCGCGACCCGCGCTCGTGATGCGGGCCGCCGCGGCGGCGAGCCGGGCTGGGGTGACGACGAGGCGGTCGAGCATGATCATCAGGCGCCCGAACCGGGTCCGTCACCGTGTACCGGAGCGGTGCGCGTCACGGTGAGGGAGTCGACGTCCGCCACAGCGGCGAGCCGTTCGACGGCCCGCGCGGCCGCGAGACCCTGTGCCTGCGCGGCGGTCTCGGTGAGGAGGCGGGAGAGCGAGCGGGCGTCGACGTCGAGCGCGGTGTCCTGCACCTCGATGCGATCGATCGCCCCCGTCGCGCCGGCGGTCACGGACACCTCGCGTCCGGGTGAGGTCGCAGTGACGCGCAGCGCGCGAAGGTCGGCTTCGATGCGAGCCGCGGCATCCGCTGCCTGGCGGGCCGCCGCGATCTGGGCATCGATGCGGGCTCGAGCCGCATCCAGCGCGGTCATGCCGTCCGTCTCGTACGACATCGCTGCCTCCTCGCGTCGCCCTCACGCTAGCGAGCGGAGACGGCGGCGCGGGGGTGCCTGTGGATAGCTCAGCCGAAGAAGGTGCTGAGCACGTTGGGAATCGCGTCCAATCGCAGCTGGGCGAGGAGGATCACGACCGCGTAGCTGAGGATCGTGGCGAGCGGCACCCACGCCATCAGGCGTCCCGCGCGCGACCGGGTGCGCGCCGTGACGGGAACTGCGCCGATGCGCAGCACGTGGACGGTCACGGCGTAGAACGTCGGGATCGTCATCGACCAGGTCAGCATGCACCACGGGCACAGGGTGTGCAGCTGGAAGATGCTCTGGCTGATGAACCAGGTGACGAGCCCGAACGCGCTCGCGGTGCCGAACCAGAACAGCCCCCAGAACCAGCCGGGGAAGCGCACCCGGGCGAGCACTGCCACGCCCATGATCACCGGAGCCACCCAGCCTGCGAGGCCGAGGATCGGGTTGGGGAAGCCGAATGCACTGCCCTGCCACGATTCGAGGTTCGCCTTGCACTGGACGAGCACGCTGAAGTCGCAGGATGCCGCGGCTGCCGGGTTCGCGAGCAGGTGCAGCCGCTCGAGCGTGAGTTCGAAGGCGGCCGTCCAGCCGACCACGCCGGCGACGATCAGCCAGATTCCGAAAGCGGGTGTGCGCGGTGCGGATGCATGGTCGGGCATGCCCGCATTCTCGCGGTGCGCAGCAGGCCCGCGCCGGCGCAGCGACCGTGAGAATGAGAGGCTCGACGCGCCGCGGCATCCACCCGTCGCGCGGACGACACGGAAGATGAGATAATGAACCGGATGCCGCGGCGGCCGCGCCGCTCGCGACATCGATGCAGACTTCGGGCGATGACCGCCCTCGCAGGACGAGCCTCGAGCCTCCTGCACACCGAGTGAGTTTGCGGCAGCGCCGGGTGCGCCGCCGCCAGAGATGAGATCGCCGGGCGACGCGCGGTGTCGCCGGGCTGGGAGACAAGCCTGTGATGGCCGATGATGCCGACATCCCCTCGAACCCCGCTGACGTTGCTGACGCCGTGACGGATGCCACGACCCCCGCGATCGCCGACCCTTTCACCGTGCAGCCTGCGGCTGACGTTCTTGCTTCCGATCAGGTCGTGGACTCGGCGGTGACCGGGGCTGTGAGCGATGACGGCGTCCCGGAGCCGGGCTCTGCCGATGCCACCGCCGATGTCGCGACCACGGAGGCCGAGGCAGCTGAGCCGGACGCCGAGCCTGAGCCTGTCGCGGAGCCGGAGGGTCCGCTCACCGCGGTCGGGCTCGGCTTGCTGCCCGAGACCTTCGTGTCCACCGTCTCGGCAGCTCTCCACTTCTACGCGCCGCCCGTCGCACTGCTGCCGCTGCTCGACGACATCGACGAGTCGCCCGCCCCGGCGGACGCCGTCCAGCCGGGCACCAGCACCAGCCGTCGCCGCAATCGTCGCCGCGGCACGGGTGGCGAGGCCACCGAGGAGCGTGAGTACACCCGCCCGGCTCGCGCCGTCGAGCTGATCACCGAGCCGCAGCGCATCAAGGGTTCCACGCGTCTCGAGGCGAAGAAGCAGCGTCGGCGCGACGGTCGTGAGGCCGGCCGTCGCCGTCCGGTCGTCACCGAGGCCGAGTTCCTCGCGCGCCGTGAGGCCGTCGACCGCGTGATGGTGGTGCGGTCGAAGAACGGTCGCATCCAGATCGCCGTCCTTGAGGACGACGTGCTCGTCGAGCACTATGTCGCCCGCAACCAGGACGCCTCGCTCATCGGCAACGTCTACCTCGGTCGCGTGCAGAACGTGCTTCCGAGCATGGAGGCCGCGTTCGTCGACATCGGCCGGGGCCGCAATGCTGTGCTCTACTCCGGTGAGGTCGACTGGGATGGTGTCGAGACCGGCAACCAGCCGCGTCGCATCGAGCTCGCCCTCAAGAGCGGCGACCGTGTGCTCGTGCAGGTCACGAAGGACCCGGTCGGCCACAAGGGCGCCCGGCTCACGAGCCAGATCTCGCTCCCGGGTCGCTACCTGGTGTACGTGCCGGGTGGAGCGATGAACGGCATCTCGCGCAAGCTCCCCGACACCGAGCGCGCCCGCCTGAAGAAGATCCTCAAGGAGGTGCTGCCGGAGTCGTCGGGTGTGATCGTGCGCACCGCGGCCGAGGGCGCCACCGAGGAGCAGCTCACCCGCGATGTGCAGCGTCTGACCTCGCAGTGGGAGCACATCAGCGCCCAGACGCAGGCGGGTCAGGCGCCGGCGCTGCTGCACTCCGAGCCTGACCTCCTCGTCAAGATCGTGCGTGACGTCTTCAATGAGGACTTCACGAAGATGCTCATCCAGGGTGACGAGGGCCAGCAGACCATCGAGAGCTACCTGCGTGCGGTGGCGCCCGACCTTCTCGAGCGCGTCGAGCGCTACGAGGGCGAGCGCGACCCGTTCGACACGTTCCGCGTGACCGAGCAGATCGAGAAGGCGCTCGAGCGAAAGGTGTGGCTTCCCTCGGGCGGTTCGCTCGTCATCGACCGCACCGAGGCCATGACGGTCGTCGACGTCAACACGGGCAAGTTCGTCGGCTCGGGCGGGAACCTCGAGGAGACCGTCACGAAGAACAATCTCGAGGCGGCCGAGGAGATCGTGCGTCAGCTGCGACTGCGCGACATCGGCGGCATCATCGTCGTCGACTTCATCGACATGGTGCTCGAGTCGAACCGCGATCTCGTGCTGCGGCGCCTCATCGAGTGCCTCTCGCGCGACCGGACGAAGCACCAGGTCGCCGAGGTCACGTCCCTCGGGCTCGTGCAGATGACCCGCAAGAAGCTGGGGCTCGGCCTGCTCGAGACCTTCAGCGAGGCGTGCGAGATCTGCGCCGGGCGCGGCGTCATCGTGCACCACGACCCGGTTGTGAAGCACCGCACGGCGGCGCCCGCCACGAACGGCGGCACGCGGCGCAATCGCGGCGGCCAGGGGCAGAACGGCGTGAACGCCGCGGCTGCTCCGCAGCAGCCGGCTCCGGCGGGTGGGGGCACCCACGTGATCACCGAGGGTGCGAAGTCGGCACTCGCGAAGATCGCGGCCTCAACCATCGCGCCCGTGCTGACCGATTCGGGTGTACCGCTGGAGATCGAGCTGCCGTCGGCGGATAGCGCTGAGCAGCCCGAGCGTCCCAAGCGTCGTCGCAAGCGCTCCGACGGGGGATCCTCGAAGAGCGAAGCGGACATCCTCCTCGACTCGGTGCTCAACGCGCTGCCTGAGCCGAAGGCCCCCGGTCAGGGTCGCGCGCGCCGCCGTGTGACGACGGCGACGCTCACGACGACGCCGGTCGTCGGCGAGCAGCCGCAGGGCTAAGCGCGGTCGCGCGCGCGTACGCGCAGACCGGACGCGATGAGCCGGCGCACGAGCGTGTGCCCGTCGACGGCGGTCGCGCCGGCGGCGACGAGACGCTCGTGGGCCTCGGCCGGAACGTCGTAGTGGTCGAGATCGAAGGCGCGGGCCGGAAGCTCGTTCGCGCGGGCGAACGTGTGCAACTCCTCGAGGCTGTGGTCGCTGACGAGATGCGACCAGAGGCGTCCGTGTGCGGGCCAGCGGGGGTCGTCGATCAGGATCACTCCGGAAGTCTACGAGCGGATGCCGCGACACGGCCCCGTCTCGCTTTGCCGGAGGGCGCGGCATCCGGTAAAGTATCCCTTTGGTGCGTCATGCGCTGCACCCCGGGAGCGGCGCGAGGACTCGATGTCCGGTGGCACCGTGACTTTCCCGCCCTTCACGGGCGATACGGATGGACAACACGGAGCAGTCAGCTCCCTGAAGAAACAGGTGTGAAGTGGTTTACGCAGTTGTGCGCGCCGGCGGCCGCCAGGAGAAGGTCCAGGTCGGCTCGATCGTCGTTCTCGACCGCCTTCAGGCGCAGGTCGGCGAGAAGGTCGAGCTCGCCGCGGTGCTCCTGGTCGACGGCGACGCCGTGACCACTGACGCCGACAAGCTCGCGAAGGTCTCCGTGACGGCCGAGGTGCTCGGCAACGAGCGCGGCCCGAAGATCGTGATCCAGAAGTTCAAGAACAAGACCGGCTACAAGAAGCGCCAGGGCCACCGTCAGGACCTCACGCGCGTCAAGGTCACCGGCATCAAGTAAGCAGCCAGGGGAGACGTTCAGATGGCACACAAAAAGGGCGCAAGCTCCACCCGCAACGGTCGTGACTCGAACGCGCAGCGCCTCGGCGTGAAGCGCTTCGGCGGCCAGGTCGTCAACGCCGGCGAGATCATCGTCCGCCAGCGCGGCACGCACTTCCACCCCGGCGTGAACGTCGGCCGTGGCGGCGACGACACGCTGTTCGCGCTGTCGGCCGGTGCCGTCGAGTTCGGCACCAAGGGCGGCCGCAAGGTCGTCAACATCGTCGCTTCCGCGGAGTGATCCGGGTCGACGCATAAGACTCGGCGAGGGGCGGGCTTCGGCTCGCCCCTCGCCTCATTTCCGGCCCATATCGAGAGGATGCCGCCATGGTCACGTTCGTGGACACCGTGACGCTCCATCTGCGCGCCGGCAAGGGCGGCAACGGCTGTGTGTCGGTACGTCGTGAGAAGTTCAAGCCGCTCGCCGGTCCCGACGGAGGCAACGGCGGCGACGGCGGTGACATCGTGCTCGTCGCCGACCCGCAGACCACGACCCTGCTGTCCTACCACCACTCACCGCACCGGTCCGCCGGCAACGGCGGGTTCGGGATGGGTGACAACCGTTCGGGCGCCGAGGGCGACGACGTCGAGCTGCCGGTTCCGGTGGGCACCGTCGTCACCACGGAGGACGGCGAGCTCATCGCCGATCTGATCGAGCCCGGCATGCGGCTGGTGGTCGCTCCCGGTGGCCGCGGCGGTCTCGGCAATGCGGCGCTCGCGAACCCGAAGCGCAAGGCCCCGGGCTTCGCGCTTCTCGGCACGCCCGGCTGGGAGGGCGATGTCCGGCTCGAGCTGAAGACCGTCGCCGACGTGGCGCTCGTGGGCTTCCCCTCGGCAGGGAAGTCGAGCCTGATCGCGGCGGTGTCGGCGGCTCGCCCGAAGATCGCCGACTATCCGTTCACGACTCTGCACCCCAATCTGGGCGTCGTGCAGGCGGGAGACATCCGCTACACGATCGCGGATGTCCCGGGGCTCATCGAGGGCGCCAGCGACGGCCGTGGACTCGGCCTCGAGTTCCTTCGCCACGTGGAGCGCTGCGCGGCGCTCGTGCACGTGCTCGACTGCGCCACGCTCGAGCCGGGGCGTGACCCGCTGAGCGATCTCGATGTCATCCTCGCCGAGCTGGGTGCCTATCCGGTGCCCGAAGGGCAGGTGCCGCTCCTGGAGCGACCTCAGCTCATCGCGCTCAACAAGGTGGACGTGCCCGAGGCGGAGGAACTCGCCGAGTTCGTCCGCGGTGACCTCGAGCAGCGCGGCTATCGGGTGTTCGAGATCTCCACGGTCAGCCGCGAGGGGCTGCGCGAGCTCACGTTCGCGATGGCGGAGATCGTCGCCGAGCAGCGGAAGGTCGCGTCATCCGCGCCCACGCCGGCCCGCGTGATCATCCGCCCGCAGGGTGCGGTGGCCGATTTCACCGTGCGCGTCGAGGGCGGCACCTACGGCGACATCTATCGCATCCTCGGCGAGAAGCCGGTGCGGTGGGTGCAGCAGACCGACTTCCAGAATGACGAGGCCGTCGGCTTCCTCGCCGACCGGCTGGCCAAGCTCGGCGTCGAGGACGAGCTGTTCCGCGTCGGTGCGACGCCCGGAGCCACCGTCGTCATCGGTCCGGGGGACGGCATCGTCTTCGACTGGCAGCCCGCCCTCACCTCGGCGGCCGAGCTCATGACCGCGCCGCGAGGCACAGACCCGCGCCTGGATGATCGCACGCGTCGCACGACGCGCGAGCGCCGTGAGCAGTATCACGAGCTGATGGATGCGAAGGCGGCCGCGCGCGCGGAGTCCGCGTACGAGTTCGACGAGGACGACGAGTGACCGTCACCTCACGCGCCGAGCTTCGCGGCGCGACTCGCGTGGTAGTGAAGGTCGGATCCTCCTCGATCAGCGGCGAGAACGTCCACAAGATCGAGCCGATCGTCGCCGCCCTGGCGGAAGCGTACGGGCGGGGCACCGAGGTGGTCCTGGTCTCCTCGGGGGCCATCGCCACCGGCATGCCGTATCTGCGTCTCGACGAGCGACCGACAGACCTTGCCACCCAGCAGGCGGCGGCGGCCGTCGGACAGAACGTGCTGATCTATCGCTACCAGGCGGCCCTTCGCCCGTTCGCCATCGTCGCAGGGCAGGTGCTGCTCACTGCCGGCGACTTGGAGAACGCGACCCATCGGTCGAACGCGCGGCGTGCGATGGAGCGCCTGCTGCGCCTGCGCATCCTTCCGATCGTGAACGAGAACGACACGGTCGCGACCCACGAGATCCGCTTCGGCGACAACGACCGGCTCGCAGCGCTCGTCGCGCGGCTCGTCGGCGCGGACGCGCTCGTGCTGTTGAGCGACATCGAGTGCCTGTACACCCGCCCGCCCGGTGAGCCCGGGGCGACGCCGATCGACACCGTCGCGTTCGGAGACGATCTCGCCGGCTACGAGTTCGGCTCGGTCGTCGTCAACAGCGTCGGCACCGGGGGAGCGGCGACCAAGGTCTCGGCCGCCACGCTCGCCGCGGCCGCGGGAGTGGGCGTACTCGTGACCAGCGCAGATCTCATCGGCGAGGCGCTCGGGGGTGAGCACGTCGGCACATGGTTCGTGCCGGATGACCAGGCGCCGCGGCATCCGCTCACGGGACCGGTGAGCACCGGCGCGGATACACTGGCGGGATGACCCTGGTGCGCACCACCGCTCGCGAGCGGATGGTTCTGGCTCGCGACGCATCGCGTCAGATCGGCCTGCTCGGTGACGACAAGAAGGCATCCTTACTGCGTGCGATCGCCGACGCGATCGAGGCGGATGCCGCGGCGATCGTCGCGGCCAACGCCGACGATCTCGCGCGGGGCGAGCGGGACGGGCTCGCGCCCGGTCTGCTCGACCGTCTGCGCCTCGATGAGGCCCGCGTGGGCGCCCTCGCCGGTGCCGTGCGCGATGCCGCGGCTCTCCCCGATCCGGTGGGACGCGTGCTCGATGAGCGCGTGATCGCGGGTGGGGTGACGCTCACCAAGGTGTCCGTCCCGCTGGGCGTGGTCGGCTCGATCTATGAGGCCCGCCCCAATGTGACCGTCGATATCGCGGCGCTCGCGCTGCGGTCGGGCAACGCCGTGGTGCTCCGAGGGGGCACGGCGGCCGCGGCGAGCAACGCAGAGCTGGTGCGCGTCATGCGGGAGGCTCTCGCCGCAGAGGGTGTCGACCCCGAGGCGATCCAGACTCTCGACGACGAAGGCCGCGACGGTGCCCGCGAGCTCATGCACGCTCGTGGTCTGATCGACGTGCTGGTCCCGCGGGGGAGTGCGCAGCTCATCGAGACCGTCGTGACAGAGTCCACGGTGCCGGTCATCGAGACGGGGGCAGGTGTCGTGCACATCTTCCTCGACGAGACGGCGCGCGCGGATTGGGCGGCGGATATCGCGGTCAACGCGAAGGCGCAGCGCCCGAGCGTCTGCAACTCGGTCGAGACGATCCTCGTGCACCGCGATGCGGCGGAGCGTCTGATCCCGGATGTGGCGGCCGCCCTCGCTGCGGCGGGTGTCACGATCCACGGCGACTCGACCGTCGGCGCCCTGGCACCCGGCGTCGTGCCCGCGACCGAGGCGGACTGGGCGACGGAATACCTGACCCTGGATGTGGCCATGAAGGTCGTCGACGACCTCGACGACGCGCTCGCGCACATCCGCACCTATTCGACCCACCACACGGAGTCGATCCTCACGGCCGACGAGGCCAATGCCGAACGGTTCCTCGCGGAGGTCGACTCGGCCGTCGTGATGGTGAATGCCTCGACCCGGTTCACCGACGGTGGCGAGTTCGGCTTCGGCGCCGAGGTGGGCATCTCCACACAGAAGCTGCACGCCCGCGGACCGATGGGCCTTCCCGAACTCACCAGCACGAAGTGGCTCGCCCGGGGCGCCGGGCAGGTGCGTGCCTGACGGCATAGACTGAGCGGGCGCGCGCGCCCCCACCCGAACGGAGTACCCATGACCTTCGCGACCATCCTCGTGTCCGCGGCCGAAGAGAGCCACGGCAACGTGATGCTCGAGACGATCGTGTTCCCGATCATCGCCATCTCGGTGTTCGCTCTCCTCGGGCTCGTCACGCTCTCGTACCGCCACACGGCGAACCGTCACGCGCACAAGGCGGAGGCCTATGCGAAGTCGCACGCCAAGGAGCTCGAGCAGGCGGGTCACGGCCACTAAGGCCCTGCATGACGGCTGCAGCACGGACGCCGCGCATCGGCGTCATGGGCGGCACGTTCGACCCGATCCATCACGGACACCTGGTCGCCGCGTCGGAGGTGGCGGCATCCTTCGATCTCGATGAGGTCGTGTTCGTTCCCACCGGCACGCCCTGGCAGAAGTCCCGGGTGACCGAGAGCGAGCACCGCTATCTGATGACGGTGATCGCGACGGCCGCGAACCCGCAGTTCCGCGTGAGCCGCGTTGATATCGATCGTGACGGTCCCACCTACACGGTCGACACGCTGCGGGACATCCAGTCGCACTACCCGGGTGCCGACCTCTTCTTCATCACGGGAGCTGACGCCATAGCGCAGATTCTCAGTTGGAAGGACAATGATGGGCTGTGGGATCTCGCCCACTTCGTCGCGGTGTCGCGCCCCGGTCACGTGCTCAGCGCCGACGGCCTGCCGCCCCGTGGCGTGAGTCTGCTCGAGGTTCCCGCCCTCGCGATCTCCTCCACGGACTGCCGGGCGCGCGTAGAACGCGGACAACCGGTGTGGTACCTCGTTCCCGACGGGGTCGTCCAGTACATTGCGAAACATCACCTCTATCGGAGCAAGGCATGAGTTCCCCTGATCAGTCCGGCACGCCGCCGCTGACGCGTCGTCAGCTGCGCGACCTGCGCAACACCGGTTCGACCCCGGTGGTCGACGAGGCGACCGCAGAGGCGGTCGAGACACCGGATGTCGCCACACCCGCTGCCGCCCCTGTCGCTGCTGTTCCTCTCGCCCGGCCGGCGGAGCCCGTCGACCTGCGCCCGGCGCCCGGTCCCGCCGCTTCCGTCGACCTCGGTGTGTCCCCGCTCACCCGACGGCAGGCCCGCGAGCAGGAGCGGATCCGCACGGCGTCGATTCCGGTGGTCTCACCCGAGCCGGCATCGCCCGCCGTGGCGAGCGATGCATCCCCCGCTCCGGTGTTCGCCGCCGATGCGTCGGCGACGCCCGTCGAGGTCGCTGAAGAGTCCCTCTCGGCCGTGCTCGTCGAGGAGGTGCCCATCGCACCTCCGCGCGAGGAGTCACAGGTGACGGTGAATCCGTCGCTCGGCGAGGGGCTCTTCGACAAGCTGCGGTCCGCCTCCGTGCCGTCAGCGTCTTTCGATGATCTGCTGATCGCCGGCGGGGAGTCGAGTGGATCGACGTCGACATCCAATGCCCTCATCGTCAATCAGAACCCTCTCCTGACGGGCTCACTCGTCGCGCCCATCACGGGCACGGGTGAGGTGCTGATCACCGGCACGTTCGAGCTGCCCGAGGGATTCGGCTCACGTGGGCACGTTGAAGGCGCGGCCGATGGCCACGAGGTCGACGCTGTGCTCATCGACGGCGAGCTGCCGGCCGCGTCGTCGCCGACACCGATCTCCGCGAGTGCGGCCATCAGCACGGTGAAGAACGGTTCTGGCGAGATCATCCGTCCGCCAGCGCCCGAGAAGGGCAACCGTCTTCTGCTCGTGCTCTCGATCACGGCCGGTGCGCTGGCGCTGGCGCTCGTCGTCGCCCTCGTTGCCGCCTTCGCGACCGGGGCCCTCTCGTGACGGCGTCTGCGTCGACGATCGACGCCCTGCAGGTCGCCGCTGCCGCCGCCGACTCCAAGGGCGGAGAAGATCTGGTCGCGCTCGACGTGTCGGAGCCGCTGCCGCTTGTCGATGCCTTCCTGCTCGTCACGGGACGCAATGAGCGCAACGTGGCGGCGATCGCCGACGAGGTGGAGGAGCGACTGCTCGAAGCCGGCATCAAGCGCCTGCGGCGCGAGGGCCGCGAGGAATCCCGGTGGATCCTGCTCGACTTCGGAGACATCGTCGTGCACGTCTTCCACGAGGAGGAGCGCATGTTCTACGGCCTCGAACGTCTGTGGAAGGACTGCCCGGTGCTGTCGGTAGCGGTGCCCGCGGCATCCGCCGAATGAGCCGCCTCGATTCGGTGTCCTTGCCGTCGATGTAGTAAGCTCATCGAGTTGCCCCGCGAGGGGTGACACCCAGAAACGGGCCTGTGGCGCAGCTGGTAGCGCACCTGCATGGCATGCAGGGGGTCAGGGGTTCGAGTCCCCTCAGGTCCACCACACGCGAAGGGCTCACGACCATCGGGAGCCCTTCGTCGTTCCGTGGATCAGGCGGCCGACCAGCCGCCGTCGCTCGCGAGAACGACGCCGTTGACGTTCACACCGTCGTCGCTCAGCAGGAAGGTGATGGATGCCGCGAGCGCCTCGGCCTCCACGGCGCCCGGGATGAGCACCATCGCGGACTGCACACGTTCGGCGCCCAGAGGCGAGGCGAACGAGGCCTCGATGTTCGTGATCGTGGCGCCCGGTGCGACGGCGTTGACACGCAGGCCGCTCGGCCCGTACATGAACGCGCTCGACTTCGTGAGCCCCACCACTGCATGCTTCGAGGCGGTGTAGGCGGCGCCTGCGGCCGAGCCGCGGAGCGCGGCCTCGGAGGCGGTGTTCACGATCGCTCCGGATCCGCGCGCGACCATGCCGGGGATCACGGCACGCATCAGCTTCATCGTGCCCGTGACGTTGATCGCCATGACACGGTTCCACACCGCGTCGGTGAGCTCGCCCACGGGCGTCATGTCGTCCATGATGCCGGCGATGTTGGCGAGGCCATCGACCGTGTCGCCCGCGGCGGCCATGATCGCGTCGACGCCCGCATCGTCGGTGATGTCGGCGACGATGGTCGTGACTGCGGCATCCGCATGTTCTCCGGCGAACTCCTCGAGACGCGGGGCGCTCACGTCGACGGCGATCACGTGGCCGCCCTCGCGCGCGATGCGCGAGGCGGTGGCGCGTCCGATGCCCGAGCCTGCACCGGTGACGATCACCGTCTTGCCGGCGAAGCGGCCCGCGTCGATCCGTTCGGTCCATGGTTCGACGGCGGGGACGGATGCCGCGGGCGGCGCGTCGGTGTCGATCGATGCGGGTGCGCCCGCGGGCACTTCTCCCGATGCTGCGCGCCGCACGAGGTCATCCAGCATCTCCTGCGTGAACATTCCGCGGCTGAGCGGGACCAGCCGTTTGATGGCGAGTCGACGGACGGGCTTGAACACGTCGGGAGTCTGCCCGTTCTGAGCGAGCATCTCGGTGAGGATCGCGTTGCCCGCCGGGTCGGCGAGCCAGTCGGCGATGGAGGAGCTTGCGGTGAGCGTCGAGCCGGACATGGGGTCCCCTTTCTACCGGACAACTGTGTCCGGTATTAGGTTATGCCCATGTCGTCCTCCGCGAAAGATGCTGCTCGCCCCAATCGGGGACGCGCGGCCGGCCCGGCGAATCGCGCGGCACTTCTGGCTGCCGCGCGCGAGGTCTTCGGGGAGCAGGGACTCTCCGCGCCGTTGTCGGCGGTGGCCCGCCGGGCAGGGGTCGGCCAAGGCAGCCTCTATCGGCACTTCCCGTCCCGTACGGCGCTCGCGGCTGCCGTGTTCGACGAGAACCTCGATGAGGTGGAGCAGTTCGTCGCGGCATCCGGCACCGGACTCACCGCACTGTTCGACGTGGTCTGCGCTCAAGCCGTCGTCTCGACCGCGATGATCGACCTCGTCGAGGCAGACCGGCACGATCCCGACGTTGAGCGCCTCGGCGCGCGATTTGCCGCGATCGTCGGACGCCTGGTGCGCACGGAGCGCGAGACGGGCGCACTCGCATCGCATGTCGACGTCGACGACGTGCTGCTGGCCGTCGGGATGATCGCGACGGTACTGGCCCGCTCCGACGAGGACGAACGCGCGGCACTCGCGACCCGCGGTCGGGCCATCTTCGCTCGGGCGTTCAGGCCCGCGGCGTCGTCAGACGCTCGATGAGCACCGGCGCCAGCGCACGGTCGGTGTCGAGCACGATGCGCGTCGTCACGCCCGGGTGGTCGATGTAGCCCGTACGCGGCGCCCGCAGGTCGGCGATCGTCTGACCGCGCCCGGGACCATCGCCGGCATCGACCACCAGAGGAACGGCGGGTGCCACGCTGGGCGTCACGAGACCGATGGCGATCGCCGCCGCGAGGGGGTCGTGCAGCGCGCAGCTGCGCGTGCCGTAGAGGCCGACGTAGAAGTCGAAGTACAGGTCGAGGATGTCGCCGATCGCCCGCGCGAGAGGCAGCCCCGAGGCCAACAGCGCCGTCCGATCGTCCTCATCGAGGCGGTGCTCGAGAGTCACGTCGAGCGGAACCAGGGTGAGCGGCCAGGATGCCTCGGCCACCTCGGCCGCGGCCTCGGCATCGTTGTAGATGTTCGCCTCCGCGACGGCGGTGATGTTTCCCGGAACGAGCGCCGCGCCCCCCATCGTGACGACGGAGGCGACGCGTTCGGGCAACGTCGGATCCGCACGCAGCGCCAGCGCGAGATTGGTGAGGGGACCCACCGTGACGACGACGAGCTCACCGGAGTGCGCATGAGACAGGTCGAGGAGGAGCTGCACGGCCGTGCGCGGGTCGGGCTCGATCGGGGACGTCGGCAGCACGACGTCTCCGACACCGTTGTGCCCGTGGATGTGAGGGACGCCGCCATCGTGCGCGTGGGAGAGATGGTCGTGGGCGCCCACGGCGACCGGCACGTCGTCGCGCGCCGCCAGAGCGAGCAGGTCGAGCGTGTTGCGGGCCGCCTGCGTCGAATCGACGTTGCCGCTGACCGTGCCGATGCCGACCAGCGCGATCTCCGGCGATGCCAGCAGCAACGCGAGCGCCACGCTGTCGTCGACGCCCGTATCGCAGTCGAAGTAGACCGGGCGGGGACGTGCAGACGACATGGTTCTCCGTTCGGACCACGCGCACGCGTAGCCTGGAGCGATGCTAGACGCCGCAGATGTCGCCCGGATCACACACCAGACGCGGTTGCTGGTGATCGGCAGCATCAACATCGACATCGTCGCCGATGTGGAACGTCTGCCTGCGGCGGGGGAGACGGTCGGAGGCGGACGCCTGCGTCGATCGCCGGGCGGAAAGGGAGCCAATCAGGCCGCGGCGGCCGCGCGCCTCGGAGCCGCCACCGTGATGATCGGTGCGGTGGGCGACGACGCCGACGGGCGCGAGATGCGCGAGGCGCTGCGACAGGCCGGGGTGGATGTGTCCGCCGTCGGCACGAGTGTCGAGCCGACCGGCACGGCGCTGATCGCCGTCGACGCTGCGGGTGAGAACCAGATCGTCGTGTGCGCCGGGGCGAACGAGACGCTGACCGTGACGGACGAGGCGGTGGTGGCGGCATCCGTGATTCTCACCCAGCTGGAAATCCCTCTCGCCGTGATCGACCGGCTCGCATCCGAGGCAACCGGCTACCTCGCGATCAACGCTGCTCCCGCGCGAGCACTGAGCGGAGCCGCGATCGCGCGTGCGGACCTGGTGATCGTCAACGACAGCGAGTACGCGGCACTGCCCGCTCTGGCCACCGCGCAGCGCGTCGTCGTGACGCACGGCGCCGGCGGTGCGTCATTGCTGGAGCGCGGAACCGAGATCGCGCGCGTGCCCGCCGAGCGCGTCACACCCGTCGACACCGTCGGCGCGGGAGACGCCTTCTGCGCCGCGGTGACGATCGCACTCGCGGGCGGACTCGACGCGCACGTGGCGCTGACGCTCGCGTGCGCTGTCGGCGCGGACGCCGTGCGCGTGCGCGGAGCTCGCCCCGAGTTCGCACGCCTGGAGTCCTACGCCGAGCGGGTGAGCGCCGCGGTGTAGTCCGCGTGCACCGCCAGGAGCGCGCCGCGAATCTCGTCCGCCCGTGCGGTGAAGGCGCGCTGGGCGCTCACATACGCCGCCTTGCCCTCGGGAGTCTCGATGCGCACGGGCTCGTACCCCCAGTCGCCGAGGTCGTACGGCGAGGCGCGCATGTCGAGTTCACGGATGTCGCGGGCGAGCTCGAACGCATTGAGCAGCACCTCACCCGGCACGAGCGGACCGAGCTTGATCGCCCACTTGTAGAGATCCATGTTGACGTGCAGGCATCCCGGCTGGTCGAAATCGCGCTGCAGCTCCCGTGTCGGCCGGTGAGCGTTGCGGGGCAGTGCCGCGGGTGTGAAGAAGCGCACCGCGTCGACGTGCGAGCACTGCAGAACGGAGGCCTCCACCACGGCGTCGGTGCCGGCGGACCCCAGCCGCAGCGGTACCTCATGACGCG
>NZ_MEGA01000024.1:0-25320 GCF_001725695.1 Microbacterium sp. SCN 71-21 | reverse complement strand
CGTCGTGACGCGCGACGCGCCCGACGACTCCGTGATCGTCGGCATTCCCGCCAAGGCGCGCCCGCGCCGCGACGGCGACGACACGCGCAGCATCCTGACGACGCCCGAGTACCACATCTGACACGGCCCGCGGGGACGGCGACGAGGTCGCGGATGACGCGGCCCGAGGTGGAGCGCGGCGTGACCGCGCACGGCGCGAGGTGCGCATGGGTGCGCAGCGGGCGCGGTCGGCGCGGTCGGTGATCAGTCCGCGGCGAGGGCCGCGAGACGCTCTTCCTCGTCCGCGGCGATGCACGCGTCGATGACCGGCGCGAGGGCGCCGTCCATCACCTGGTCGAGGTTGTACGCCTTGTAGCCGGTGCGGTGGTCGGCGATGCGGTTCTCGGGGAAGTTGTACGTGCGGATGCGCTCCGAGCGGTCCATGCCGCGGATCTGCGATCGACGCGCGTCGGAGGCGGCCGCCGCAAGCTCCTCCTGCTGCTGGGCGAGCAGGCGTGCGCGCAGCACGCGCATTCCCGCCTCGCGGTTCTGCAGCTGGCTCTTCTCGTTCTGCATCGAGACGACGATGCCCGTCGGGAGGTGGGTGATGCGTACCGCGGAGTCGGTCGTGTTCACCGACTGACCCCCCGGCCCCGACGACCGGAAGACGTCGATCTTCAGGTCGTTCGCGTCGATGTGGATCTCTTCGGGCTCGTCGACCTCGGGGAACACCAGCACCCCGGTCGTCGAGGTGTGGATGCGTCCCTGTGACTCGGTCGCGGGAACGCGCTGGACGCGGTGCACCCCGCCCTCGTACTTCAGATGCGCCCACACGCCCTGCGACGGGTCGCTGGCCGCGCCCTTGATCGCGACCTGCACGTCCTTGTAACCGCCGAGGTCGGACTCGTTGCGCTCGAGCAGTTCGGTCTTCCACCCCATCGAGGCGGCGTACTGCAGGTACATACGCAGCAGATCGGCGGCGAACAGCGCGCTCTCCGCGCCGCCCTCGCCCTGCTTGATCTCCATGATCACGTCGCGCGCATCGTCGGGATCACGCGGAATCAGCAGGCGTCGCAGGCGCTCCTGCAGGGTCGCCAGGCGCTCCTGCAGCGCCGGGACCTCCGCCGCGAAGGCGTCGTCCTCGCGGGCGAGCTCGCGCGCGGCATCCAGATCATCGGATGCCGCGCCCCACGCCTCGTAGGCGTGCACGATCTTCGACAGCTCGGCGTAGCGCCGGTTGACGCGCTTCGCGCGCGCCGCATCGGCGTGCACGGCCGGGTCGGAGAGCTCCTCCTGGACGGCCTTGTGCTCGTCGATCAGCTGGCGGGCCGAGTCGAACATCGCGGGTTCAGCCACGGCGAACCCGGATCAGCGGATGTTGTTCTCGTGTCCGTGCGAGTGGCCGCCACCGGCGGGCGCCGGGATCGACTTCTGCATCTGCACGAGGAACTCGACGTTCGACTGCGTCTCCTTGAGCTTGCCGAGCACGACCTCGAGCGCCTGCTGGGCGTCGAGGCCGGCGAGTGCGCGGCGCAGCTTCCACGTGATCTTGACCTCGTCGGCCGACAGCAGCATCTCCTCGCGGCGCGTGCTCGACGCGTTCACGTCGACGGCCGGGCAGATGCGCTTGTCGGCGAGCTGGCGCGAGAGACGCAGCTCGCTGTTGCCGGTGCCCTTGAACTCCTCGAAGATGACGTCGTCCATCTTGGAGCCGGTCTCGACGAGCGCCGTCGCGAGGATCGTCAGCGAGCCGCCGTTCTCGATGTTGCGCGCCGCGCCGAAGAAGCGCTTGGGCGGGTACAGCGCCGAGGCGTCCACACCGCCCGAGAGCACGCGGCCGCTCGTGGGCGCTGAGACGTTGTAGGCGCGGCCGAGACGGGTGATCGAGTCGAGCAGAACGACGACGTCGCGACCGAGCTCGACGAGGCGCTTGGCGCGCTCGATGGCGAGCTCGGCGACGGTGGTGTGGTCTTCGGCGGGACGGTCGAAGGTCGAGGCGATGACCTCGCCGCGGACCGTCCGCTGCATGTCGGTGACCTCTTCGGGCCGCTCGTCGACGAGCACGACCATGAGGTGGACCTCGGGGTTGTTGGTCGCGATCGCGTTCGCGATCTGCTGCAGCACGATCGTCTTGCCCGCCTTCGGGGGCGCGACGATCAGGCCGCGCTGACCCTTGCCGATGGGGGCGACCAGGTCGATGATGCGCTGCGTGAGCTTCTCCGGCGCCGTCTCGAGACGCAGGCGCTCCTGCGGATAGAGCGGGGTGAGCTTGCCGAACTCGACGCGGTTCTCGGCGTCGTCGGGGGCGAGGCCGTTGACCGAGTCCACCTTGACGAGGGCGTTGTACTTCTGGCGGCTGGGTGCCTCGTTCTCGCGCGGCTGCTTGATCGCGCCGACGATCGCGTCACCCTTGCGCAGGTTGTACTTCTTGACCTGACCGAGCGAGACGTAGACGTCGCTCGGGCCGGGAAGGTAGCCGGTCGTGCGCACGAAGGCGTAGTTGTCGAGCACGTCGAGGATGCCGGCGATCGGCAGCAGCACGTCGTCTTCGCCGATCTCGGTCTCGAACTCGTCACCGGTCTGGCCCTGACCGCGGCGCTTGTTGCGCTGACGGTTGCGGCTCTGGGCAGGGGTCTGCGCGCCGCCGGCGATCGCTGGGGCGGCCTGCGCGTCGTCCGAGGACTCGCTCGCGGCGGGCGCCTGGCCCTGCTCGCCGCCGTTGGCGTTGCGGTTGCGGTTGCGGTTCCGGTTGCGGCTACGGCTGCGACGACTGCCGGTGGGCTGCTCGCCCTCGGCGGGCTCGCCGTCGGCCTGCTCGGCGCCCTCGGTCTCACCGGCCGCGGCGGCGTCGGCCGGCGCCTCGTCGGCGGCGGATGCCGCGGCATCCCCCTCGGTGGCCAGGTCACCCTCGACGGTGTCGATCGCTGCCGGCTCGACCGCGGCGGCGTCAGCGGGCTCGGCGAAGGATGCGGTGAGCTGCGCAGCGAGGTCGTCGTCGACGGCCGACTGCGCGCTCTTCAGGCTCGCACCGAGCTCGGCGGCGCGAGCGATGACGGTCTTGGCGTCGACGCCGAGGTCGGCGGCGAGTGCCGAGACGCGGCGGCGGGCGGGCTTACGGGCCGTCTTGCGCGCGGGTGCGTCGGCCTCGGCAGCGGGCGCGTCGGCGGCCGCGGGGGTGGCATCGGCCGGCGCCGGCTGGTCGCTCGGCACCTCGATGTCGGGGCCCTCGAACGGCAGCGCCGCGTCGGCCGGGGTGGTGTTGTCTTCGGTCTGGATCTCGGAGATGGACTCCACGAGTACTCCCTTGTAGAGGATGGGGCGCGCGACGACTACGGACATCGACAGAGAGACATCCGCCCACCCGAAGAGGATCCTCGGGACCGATCGAGCGTGGCTCGGAAATCGGATTTCAGGGATCGCGCGGTTTCGCAGATTGCGACGGAGGCCGTGTAAACGACGTTACGAGGCACCCTCCGCGTCGGTGTTCACTGTACCACCCCTCACATCGACGGCCAGCATGAGCGCCTCCCACGGCGTTTCGGTGCGCGTCGCGGCGAGGGCCGCCGCCTCGAGGCGACGGCCCGGGCCGTCGGCGAGCACGAGCACGCTCGGGCCCGCCCCCGACACGACGGCGGGGAACCCCGCCGCGCGCAGCTCGCGCACGAGGAGATCGGTCTCCGGCATCGCTGCGGCCCGGTAGTTCTGGTGCAGCTTGTCCTCGGTGGCGGCCATCAGCAGCTCGGGGCTCTGGGTCAGAGCGGCGATCAGCAGCGCCGAGCGGGACACGTTGAACACCGCGTCCTCGCGCGACACCTGCAGCGGCTGCAGGGAGCGCGCCACGGACGTCGACATGGTGAACTCGGGCACGAACACGATCGGCGAGACGCCGCGGTGCACGAGCAGCTTCTTGTGCTGCGGACCGAGCTCGTCGACCCAGGCGATCGTGAGGCCGCCGAACAACGCCGGCGCGACGTTGTCGGGGTGCCCCTCGAGCTCGGTCGCGAGGCGCAGCAGCAGGTCGGGGCCGAGCTCGACGTCACCCTCGAGCAGGCCCTTCGCGGCGAGCAGGCCCGACACCACCGCGGCGCCGGAGGACCCCATGCCGCGGCCGTGGGGGATGACGTTGTGGGCTTCGAGCCGGATGCCGGGCAGCGTGCGCGACACGGCCTCGAACGCGTAGGCCATCGCACGCACGACGAGATGCGAGGCATCCCGCGGCACGCCGTCGGCGCCCGCGCCGGTGACCTCGATCTCGAGGCGGTCGTCGGCGAGGGCTGTGACCGTCACCTCGTCGTAGACGCTCAGCGCGAGGCCGAGCGTGTCGAAGCCCGGGCCGAGGTTCGCGCTCGTCGCCGGCACGCGGACGACGGCGCGACGGCCCGGGGGCACGCTCACGCGGATGCCTCGGCGGGCGCGAGGCCGAGCACCGAGGCGACCTCGCTGGTCGCCGCGTCGACGACCGTGGGGGTCACGTCGACGCCGTCCGCGCCCTTGAGCACCCACTGGGGGTCCTTGAGCCCGTGGCCGGTGACGGTGAGCACGACACGCGCGCCGGCGGGGATGACGCCCGCCTCGGCACGGTCGAGCAGGCCCGCGACGCTGATCGCGGAGGCCGGCTCGACGAACACGCCCGCCGTCTCGGCGAGGAGCTTCTGCGCCGCGAGGATCCGTGCGTCGTCGATCGCGCCGAAGTAGCCGTCGGTGGCCTCTCGCGCCTCGATCGCGAAGTCCCAGGAGGCGGGGTTGCCGATGCGGATGGCGCTCGCCACCGTCTCGGGGTTCTTCACGACCTCGCCCCGCACGAGCGGCGCCGAGCCCTCGGCCTGGAACCCGAACATGCGCGGCACGCGGGTCGAGACACCGCGGTCGGCCTCCTCACGGTAGCCGCGGGTGTAGGCCGTGTAGTTTCCGGCGTTGCCGACCGGGATGAAATGGAAGTCCGGGGCGTCGCCGAGCTGCGAGACGACCTCGTAGGCCGCGGTCTTCTGGCCGTCGAGGCGGTCGGGGTTGACGGAGTTCACGAGGTGCACCGGGTAGTGCGCTGCGAGCTCGCGGGCGATCTCGAGGCAGTCGTCGAAGTTGCCGCGCACCTGGATGAGGCGCCCGCCGTGGGCGACCGCCTGGCTGAGCTTGCCCATCGCGATCTTGCCCTCGGGCACGAGCACGGCGGCGGTGATGCCGGCGTGCGCCGCGTAGGCCGCGGCCGACGCGGACGTGTTCCCCGTCGACGCGCAGATGACGGCCTTCGCGCCGTGCTCGACGGCGCGGGAGAGCGCGACGGTCATGCCGCGATCCTTGAAGGAGCCGGTCGGGTTCATGCCCTCGAACTTCACCCAGACGTCGGCGCCCGTGCGCTGCGACAGCGCCGCGGCCGGGATGAGCGGCGTGCCGCCTTCCCCGAGCGTGACGACGGTGGATGCCTCGGTCACCCCGAGGCGGTCGGCGTATTCGCGCAGGACTCCGCGCCAGACGTGTGCCATGTCAGTTCCCTTCGACGCGCAGCACCGAGACCACCCGTGCGACGACCTCGCTCGCGGCGAGTCGTTCGACGGTGGCGCTCAGGTCCTGCTCCTTGGCCTTGTGCGTGCCGATGACCAGACGCGCGGTGGCCGCGGCATCCGATTCACCGATGGTGGTGGTCTGCTCGACCGTGGCGATCGAGACGTGGCCGTCGCTGAGGAGTCCGGCGACGGTGGAGAGGACGCCCGGCTGGTCGACGACCTCGAGCGTGATCTGGTAGCGGGTGACGACGCGGCCGACCTCGACGACGGGGAGGTTGGCGCGCGTGGACTCCCCCACGCCGACACCGCCGGCGATGTGACGGCGTGCGGCCGACACGACGTCGCCGAGCACGGCGGACGCGGTCTGCACGCCGCCGGCGCCGGCGCCGTAGAACATGAGAGGGCCGGCGGCCTCGGCCTCGACGAACACGGCGTTGTTGGCGCCGTGGACGCTCGCGAGGGGGTGGCTGCGGGGAACGAGCGCCGGGTAGACGCGCACCGAGATCGCCTCACCGGTCGGGCTGTCGTCCTGTCCGTCGAGGCGCTCGCACACCGCGAGCAGCTTCACGACGTAGCCGGCGTGACGCGCGGCATCCATGATCGCCTTGTCGATGGCGGTGATGCCCTCACGGTGCACGGCCTCGAGCGGCACGGCGGTGTGGAAGGCGAGGCTTGCGAGGATCGCGGCCTTCTGCGCGGCGTCGTAGCCCTCGACGTCGGCGGTCGGGTCGGCTTCGGCGTATCCCAAGCGCTGCGCGTCGGCGAGCACGTCGGAGAATTCGGCACCCTCGGTGTCCATGCGATCGAGGATGTAGTTCGTCGTGCCGTTGACGATGCCCATGATGCGTCGCACGCGATCGCCCGCGAGCGAGTCGCGCAGCGGACGGATGATGGGGATGGCGCCGGCGGCGGCGGCCTCGTAGTAGACCGAGGCGCCCACGCGGTCGGCGGCCTCGAAGATCTCGGGGCCGTGCGTGGCCAGCAGCGCCTTGTTCGCGGTGATGACGTCGGCGCCCGAGCCGATCGCGCTCAGGATGTGTTCACGGGCCGGCTCGATGCCGCCGATGAGCTCGATGACGATGTCGCTCGAGGCGATGAGGCTCGCCGCGTCGGTCGTGAACAACTCGCGAGGGAGCTCCGTGTCGCGCGGGGCGTCGAGGCTGCGCACGGCGATCCCTGCGAGCTGGAGACGGGCGCCCGCGCGGTCGGCGAGCTCGTCGGCGTGCTTGAGCAGCAGGGCGGCCACCTGGCTGCCCACCGCGCCGGCGCCCAACAGGGCGACGCGCAGCAGTCGGTAGTCGGTCATGCGTTCCTTTCGAGGGCGACCCCGGCATCGCGCGCCAGGAGGTCATCGATGGTCTCTCCGCGCACGATCACGCGCGCCTCGCCGCCGCGCACGGCGACGACGGGCGGGCGGGGCACGTAGTTGTAGTTGCTCGCGAGCGAGAAGCAGTAGGCACCTGTCGCGGGCACGGCCAGCAGGTCGTCGGCGGCGACGTCCCCGGGAAGGTATTCGGCGTCGACGACGATGTCGCCGGACTCGCAGTGCATGCCCACCACACGTACGAGTGCCGCATCGGCGCTGCTCACACGGCTCGCGAGTCGCGCGGAGTAGTGGGCGCCGTACAGCGCGGGGCGGGCGTTGTCGCTCATCCCGCCGTCGACGCTCACGTAGGTGCGGGTGAGGTCGTCGGAGACCCGCACCGGCTTGACCGTGCCGACCGTGTACAGCGTGACGCCGGCGGGTCCGACGATCGCGCGTCCGGGCTCGAAGGCCAGGTGGGGGATCGGGATGCCGCGCTCGGCGCACGCCAGCGCGACGCCGTCGACGATCTGCTCCGCGAGCTCGTCGATCGGGCTCGGCACGTCGACCCGGGTGTAGGCGATGCCGAACCCGCCACCGAGGTTCAGCACGGGCACGGCACCGGCGGCGAGCAGCTCGGCGTGCACGGCCACGAGACGGCGGGCCGACTCGGCGAAGCCGGCCGACCCGAAGATCTGGGAGCCGATGTGGCAGTGCAGTCCGATGAACTGCAGGCCCGCAGTCGCACGGATGCGGGCGACGACCGCCGGCGCATCGGCGAGGGCGAAGCCGAACTTCTGGTCCTCGTGGGCGGTCGCGAGAAAGTCGTGGGTCTCGGCGTGCACGCCGCTCACGACCCGCACGAGCACCGGCTGGGTCGCCCCGGTGCGAGCGACGATCGCGCTGAGCCGATCGAGCTCCTCGAGACTGTCGAGGACGATCGAGCCGACGCCCGCGGCGACGGCGCGCTCCAGCTGCGCGACGGACTTGTTGTTGCCGTGCACGCCGATGCGGGACGGGTCCGCGCCGGCCGCGAGCGCGACGGCGAGCTCACCCTCGCTCGCCACGTCGACGGCAAGACCCTCCTGGGTCACCCAGCGCACGACCTCGGTCGACAGGAACGCCTTGCCGGCGTAGTAGACGCGCGCCGACACCCCGTGTCGTGCGGCCGCCGCCGTGAAGGCCGCGAGCGTGTGGGAAGCACGGCCCCGCACCTCGTCCTCGTCGATCACGTAGAGAGGGGTGCCGAAGCGGGCCGCGAGCGCCGGTGCGGTGACGCCCGCGAGCTGCAGCGCGCCCGCGGCATCCCGTGTCGCCGACGCCGGCCACACACGCTCAGCCAGGTCATTGGCGTCGCGCGGCACCTCGAGCCAGGTCGGCACGGTGGGGCGGTCGGGCGAGGCGGACACGGACGGGAACCAATCGACGGATGCTGCGGCGCGGTGAAACCCACGCGCCCGCACCGTGCGGCGCGGTGACACAACGGGACGGCACGAGTCTAGGGCACCGGGCATACAGCGCCGGGGATGGGCGGCTAGCCGCACGAGCCCTTCTGGCGCAGCGAGGCATCGGTGAGGATCCTGCCGTCGATCGAGAACGTCGCCGCGAGATCGGATGCCTCGACCGAGACCCCCGTGAGGGTGATGCCACGGGGGATGCTGCCGGCCACGCAGATCGTCCACGACTGGGTGAGCGGCGCGGCCAACGCCCCGAATCGTGCCCGCACGTCGTCGGCGGTGGCCGTCGCGCCCGCGATCTGGAGCGAGGCCGGGGTGAGCACGAGTGCACCGTCCTTCGCGGACGGCGTGAGCGCGATCGACACCGGGATCTGCGCGCCGAGGAAGGACAGCTGGCTCGAGGCCGTCACGTTCGGCGCGGCGAGCCCGACCGATTCCGCAGGGAATCCCTGCTGTGCGGCGAGCAGGGTGCGCAGCTGCTGCTCGTCGAGGCGGATGGTGCCCTCGCCGCCGGTCATGGCGTGATCGTTCCACAGGTCGAGGCCGTGCAGCGTGACGTCGGCCGCGCCCGTCACCCCTCCGGCGCTCACCTGTGACGAGGAGACGCGCACCTCGTCGAGACGCCCGCCGATGAGCTGGGGGATGACCTGACCCGACAACTGCACGTCGACCTGCTGATCTGCCGGCAGCGCCAGCTGACTCTTGACCTGCTGCTGGATGACCGAGGTCACGATCGCACGGGCGATCCCGTCGCCGGCGAACCAGGCAGCCACCGCGAGCACCGCCACGATGACGATCGCGACGACCCACACGACCCACCGGCGTCGGCGGCGCGGCGCGGCATCCTGCTCGGGGATCTCGAACGGGAACGTCGATCGGGCGTCGTCGGTCACGGATGCCTCACATGCGGTCGGGGGCGCTCACACCCAGCAGATCGAGGCCGTTGCGCAGCACCTGGCCGGTGGCGTCGTTGAGCCACAGGCGGGTGCGGTGCACGTCGTCGATCGTGTCGTCGCCGAGCGGGATGACGCGGCAGTTGTCGTACCAGCGGTGGTAGAGACCGGCGAGCTCCTCGAGGTAGCGCGCGACGCGGTGCGGCTCGCGCACCTCGGCGGCGAACGCCACGATGCGCGGGAACTCCTGCAGCGCCCCGAGCAGCGCGCTCTCGGTCTCGTGCGTGAGCAGCTCGGGTGCGAAGGCCGAGCGGTCGACCCCGGAGTCGGCCGCGTTGCGGGCGACGTTGTGCGTGCGCGCGTGGGCGTACTGCACGTAGAAGACCGGGTTGTCGTTCGTGCGCTTCTGCAGGATCTCGGGGTCCAGCGTCAGCGGCGAGTCGGCCGGGTAGCGCGCGAGGGAGTAGCGCAGCGCGTCGGTGCCGAGCCAGTCCCGCAGGTCGTCGAGCTCGATGATGTTGCCCGCGCGCTTGCTGAGGCGTGCACCGTTGACCGAGACGAGCTGGCCGATGAGCACCTCGATGTCGCGGTCGGGGTCGTCGCCCGCCGCGCCCGCGAGCGCCTTGAGTCGGTGCACGTAGCCGTGATGGTCGGCGCCGAGCAGGTAGATCTTGTGCGCGAAGCCGCGGTCGCCCTTGTTCAGGTAGTAGGCGGCGTCGGCGGCGAAGTAGGTGTACTCGCCGTTCGAGCGTCGGATGACGCGATCCTTGTCGTCGCCGAACGCGGTCGTGCGCACCCACACCGCGTCGTCCTGGTCGAACACGTGTCCCTGGGCGCGCAGCCGGTCGACCGCCTCGTCGACGAGGCTCGGCCCGCCGTCCTCGGGCTGTGCGTGCAGCACGCGCTCGGAGAACCACACGTCGAAGTGCACGTTGAAGCGCGCGAGCGAGGCCTGGATCTCGCCCAGCTGGTACTCGTAGGCGAGATCGCGCGCGACGATCACCGCCTCGTCGGCGTCGAGGTCGGCGATGTCGGGGCGGGCGGCGAGCACCCGGCGGCCGAGGTCGTCGATGTAGGCGCCCGCGTAGCCGTCCTCGGGGGCCTCTCCCCCGGTGGCCGCGGCGAGCACCGAGCGGCCGAAGCGCTCCATCTGCGCGCCGGCGTCGTTGATGTAGAACTCGCGCACGAGCGTCGCACCGCTGGCGAGGAGCAGTCGCGCCACCGCGTCGCCGAGCGCCGCCCAGCGCGTGTGGCCGATGTGCAGCGGACCGGTCGGGTTCGCGCTGACGAACTCCAGGTTGATCGTGTTGCCGTGCTGGCTCTCGTTCGTGCCGAACGCGGCGCCCGCCTCGACGATGACCTTCGCGAGTGCGCCGGCGGCCGCGGCATCCAGTCGGATGTTGATGAAGCCGGGGCCTGCCACCTCGACGCTCGCGACACCGGGCGCCGCCGTCAGGGCGTCGGCGATCTCGGTCGCGAGCTCGCGCGGGTTCGCCCCGAGGCCCTTGGCGAGCTTGAGCGCGATGTTCGAGGCCCAGTCGCCGTGGTCGCGGTTCTTGGGACGCTCGAGGACGATGTCGGATGCCGCGAGCTCGCCGCCCGCGCCCTCGCGTCGCCGCTCGACGGCGGGACGGACGACATCGAGCAGGAGCGTGGAGAGGGCTTCGGGATCCATAGCCCGACAAGTCTACGGGCGGGCGCGGCGCATCCTTCCGCGTCAGACGAGCTGCACGAGCGACTCGTGGTCGTCGACGGCCGGGTCGACGAGCTCCTCGGCGGGCTGCCCCTCGGGGACGTCGGTCACCCACGCGTCGACGTTCATGCGGGCGAGCCGCACGTTGCCGCCGTAGTAGCTGAGGAACGCGCAGTCGGCCGCGTCGCGCCCCGTGGCGATGCGCACGAGCGAGCGGCGGTTCGCCAGGCGGGTCGCGTCGATCACGTACCAGGCGCCGTCGTGGTATGCCTCGGCGACGGCGTGGAAGTCCATCGGGCGAAGACCCGGCGCGAAGCAGGCTGTGTAGCGGGCGGGCATGTCCATCGCGCGCAGCAGCGCGATCACCACATGCGCGTAGTCACGGCAGACGCCCTGCCCGGTCATGAGGGTGGTCACCGCACTGTCGGTGCCGAGGCTGAGTCCCGGGGTGTAGGTCGTGCTCGTCGAGACGAAGGAGGTGACCGCGGCGATGAGGTCGTGGCCGGTGAGGCCCTTGAACTGGCGTCGGGCCTGCGTGAACACCTCGTCGGACTGGCAGTAGCGGCTCGGCCGCAGGTAGGTGATCGCCTCGAGGTCGCTCGTGTGACCGTTGGAGGACTGCCCCTCCACGATCGCGTCGTAACGCACCTCGAGGGCGCCCGCCTCGGCCGTGAGACGGTGCAGGCGGCTGCCGGACTGATCGACGATCTCCGTCGGGGTGTAGATGCGCTCACCCTGACGGAACGTCAGATTCTCACTCGAGGTCTGCACGTTCTGAGCGGCCGAGATCTGGAAGATCAGGTCGGTCGTCGAGGTGAGATCGAGGTCGAGTTCGGCGAGGACGGAGCGTTGCACCGAGGTATCCTCGCACGGGTTTGTGACGCCCGGATGACGGCGGTGGAATCCGCCCCGGATGCCGCTAGCGACGCGCCTTCGCCGACCGCAGGCGAAGGCTGTTCCAGACCACCAGCACCGACGACAGCGACATCGCCGCGGCCGAGATCAGCGGGTTCAACAGGCCCGCCGCAGCCAGGGGGATCGCGGCAACGTTGTAGCCGAAGGCCCACACCAGGTTGCCGCGGATGGTCCGCAGCGTGCGCCGCGACAGGGCGATCGCATCGGCGATCACCCGCAGGTCGTCGCGCACCAGGATGATGTCGGCCGACTTCAGCGCGATGTCGGTTCCGGAGACGACCGCCATGCCGAGATCGGCGGTGCCGAGGGCGGCGGCGTCGTTGATGCCGTCACCGACCATCGCGACCCGGTGCCCGTCGGCCTGCAGCGCCGCGATGACCCCGGCCTTGTCGGCGGGCATGACTTCGGCGCGCACCTCGGAGATGCCGAGCTCGTCGGCCACGCGGCGCGCGGCGGCCGCGGTGTCGCCGGTGAGCAGCACGGTCGAGAGCCCCATGCGCTGCAGTTGGGAGACGGCGGCCTTCGCGCTCGGGCGCACCTCGTCCGCGACAGTGAAGACCGCCTCCACGACACCGTCGGTGGCCAGCACGACGCTCGAACGGCCGGATGCCGCCGCGTCGTCGACGGCGTCGCGCACGTCGGCGGGGAGCGGCATCCGCTCGTCGATCGCGTGGGGCACGCTCGCGACGACGACCTCGCGGCCGTCGATCACGCCCGCGGCGCCCCGGCCAGGGATGGTGCGGAAGTCGGTGACGGTCGGCAGATCTGCGACGGATGCCGCGGCGTACCGGGCGATCGCGGCGGCCACCGGGTGCTCGGACCCCTGCTCGACGGCGGCGGCCCATTGCAGTACGCGCACCCGGTCGGCTCCCGGCGCGAGGGTCAGCTGCTCGATCACGAGGGTGGAGAGCGTGAGGGTTCCGGTCTTGTCGAGCACGACGGTGTCGATGCGGCCGGAGGCCTCGAGCGCGCTCTGCCCCTTGATGAGGATGCCGAGCTGGGCACCGCGCCCGATGCCGACCATGAGGGCGGTGGGGGTCGCGAGCCCGAGGGCGCACGGGCAGGCGATGATGAGCACCGAGATGCCGACGCCGATCGCGTGGGCGGGCTGGGCGCCGGCCCAGAGCCACGCGACGCCGACGGCGATGGCGAGCGCGATCACGACCGGCACGAAGACGCGCACGATGCGGTCGACGAGCGCTTCGACGCGGGCCTTGGAGGCCTGCGCGCGCTCGGCGATCGCGGTCATCTGAGCGAGCTGGGTGTGGGCGCCGACCGCGACTGCGCGCAGCACGAGCCGCCCGTCGGCGCTCGTCGTGCCGGTGACGGCGAGGTCGCCGACGGTCGTCTCGCGGGGCACGGGCTCGCCGGTGACGGTGCTCGTGTCGACGAACGCACGCCCCTCGACGACCTGTCCGTCGACGGGGATGGTCTCCCCCGCCCGCACGACGACGAGCTCGCCGACGCGCACCTGACCCGAGGGCACGACGACCTCGACCCCGTCGCGCACCACGCGCGCCCGGTCGGGCGCGAGGGCGGCGAGCGCGTCGAGCACGTCGCCCGCCTTGCGCCGCGAGCGCGACTCGAAATAGCGGCCCGCGAGCTGGAACGTGGTCATGCCCGCGGCGACATCGAGATAGATGGCGCTCGCGCCCGCGGGGGTCTGACCGTAGCCGATCCAGTACGACGACCCGCCCTCGCCCATGAGGATCGTCGCGACGGCCCACCCGAACGAGGCGAGGATGCCGAGCGAGACCAGCGTGTCCATGGTCACCGAGCCGTGACGCAGGTTGCGGGCGGTCGCGCGATGGAACGGCCACGCCGCCCACGTCACGACGGGCAGCGACAGCAGCACGCACAGCAGCTCCCATCCCGGGAAGCGCAGGCCCGGCACGAGCGCCAGCACGAGGGTGATGTCCATGAGCGGCACGGTGAGGATCGCCGACACCAGCAGGCGTCGACGCAGGCTCGTGACGCGGTCGACCGCGGCGCGTCGACTCCACTCGTCGTCGCCGTCGACCCGCACGGATGCCTCGTACCCGGCCTTCTTGACCGCAGCGACCGCCTGATCGGCCTGCTCGGGCGCGAGGCCCGTCACGACGGCGCGCTCGGTCGCGAAGTTGACCGATGCGGTGACGCCGTCGAGCTTTCCCAGGGCGCGTTCGACACGGCCCGCGCAGGCGGCGCAGGTCATCCCGCCGATCGAGAGCTCGACACGGTCGAGGTCGGCGAGCGGCAGCATGTCGACGGGCGTGGTCACGGGCGGGTCTCCCCCGGGTCGGCGGCGGCGCTCGGAGCGGCGGGTCCGGTGGTCGCCGCAACGGCGGGGGCGGCATCCGTCACCGGAGCAGTCCCCCCGCGGGCCTGCAGCCGTGCGAGCATGCGGTTGTAGGCGTCGAAGTCGTCGTCGAGCCCGCTGTCGAGGTGGCGGTCCTTGCGGGCGGCCTCGCGCTGGTCCTGGCGGGCCCACTGGATGCCGAGAGCCACCACGACGATGATCAGCGGGATCTCTCCCCCCGCCCACGCGACGCCGCCACCGAGGTACTGCGCGGCCATGAGGTCCTGGTTCCAGGGCAGGTCGAGGGTCGCGTAGAAGTTCTCCGCGACCGGCACCGAGGCCGTCATCAGGATGATGCCGAAGAAGGCATGGAATGGCATCGCGGCGAGCACGAAGCCCAGCTTGCCGATCGGCGGCAGCGGCCTCGGCGGGCGATCCACGCCGATGACGAGCCCGTAGAAGAGATACCCGGCGATCAGGAAGTGGATGTTCATCGCCTGGTGGGCCCAGTGGTATCGGATGATCGCCTCGAACAGGCCCGACAGGTACAGCCCGTAGTACGAGGCGATGTACAGCACGAACACGACGAGCGGGTTGTAGAGGATGCGCAGCCCCGGCCAGTGCAGCAGCTCGGTGAGCCATTCATGCGGACCGGCCGGCTCGCCGCGGCGATGCGGCGTCGTCGCACGCAGCAGCAGGGTCACGACGCCGCCCATGACCAGCAGCAGCGGCCCGAGCATGTTCAGCGTCATGTGCACGATCATGTGGATGCCGAAGTGGGCACCGGAGTACTGGCCGAACCCCGAGGAGGTCGCGACCACGATCGTCACCCATCCGAGGGTCCACGCGATCGTGCGGCCGAGCGGCCAGTGGTCGCCGCGACGCCGCAGGCGCCACAGCGCCCCGTAATACAGGGCGACGCCCGCCGCCGCGATCACCAGGAACAGGATGTTCGGCCGCCAGTTCGTCGCCAGCACGAGGAAGTTCGGCGCGATCGGCAGGTCGAAGCCGAGATACACCTCGGTGATGTCGCTCGGCAGGAAGTACTGCGGCGGAGGCACCCGCATCATCGCCTCGGCGATGGCGAAGAACGCGACGCCGCACGCGGCGATGGAGGTCGCGAGGATCGTCACCCGGAGGCTCGTCAGGGAACCCGCCCGGAAGGCGCGGAACCCCGCGAACAGCAGCACACCGGTCGCCGCGAGCACGACACCCTGCGCGATCACGAAGTACCAGGTCGGGTTCACCCAGGCGCCGGGACCGGCGAGCTTGAAGAACGCGAGCACGATCGCCGCTCCTGCGGCAAGGGCCCAGGCGACGACGCCCAGCAGCCAGAAGCGTCGCAGCGTGGCGGGCCGCAGCAGTCGGCCCCGCCAGACGCGGAGCGCGAGCAGGATACCGCTTCCGAACAGTGCCGCCGCGGCGATGGTCTGCACGGTTCCGGCGTCGGTGCCGAAGTCGTGACCGGGACCCACGAGGATCTGACCGACCACGACCGGGGCCAGCAGAGCGATCGCACTGCACCAGAGCGGGATCAGTAGTCCCACCCAGGTGACGGCGAAGTTGATGACGACGGCCGCGATGGTGGCGAGCACGGCGACCACGATCCACGCGACCGGCAGGTACGAGATCTGCAGCAGGTAGCCGAGCGCCGGCGATCCGATCGCGTCGAACACGTTGAGTCCGTTGGCATCCGCCGCATCGATCACGATCATCGCGGCGGCCAGCACCGCCCAGGCGATCGACGCCCAGCGGGCGACGTGCCATTCGGGCTGGTCGTCGATGATCACGCGGTCCTTGCCGGGTCGCGCGAGCAGGAACATCAGCACCGCGAGCGAGCCGGCTGTGAGCCAGCCGGCGAGGTCGACGAGCGCACGCCCGAGAGTCGCGGCGATCGCGGTGAGCTGACCCGGATAACTGCGGAACAGCTGCGTGTAGCTCGTGTCGCCGCGCACGATCGCGACGACGACCGGCGTGCCGAGCATGATCACCAGCGCGACGACGACGAGCGCGAGAAGCACCGCGCCGCGCCGCGTGTCACGGGCGGTCTCGTAGGCCGGCAGCTCGTCGGCGGATGCCGCGGCCACCGCGGCGGCGGAGCTCACCGCACCAGGCGGTATCCGGCTTCGGTCACCGCCGCGTCGATCCGGTCGAGGTCGAGGGCGCCGACGGCCTCGATGCGCGCCGTGCCGGCGGCGGCGTCGGCGGTGACGGCGGCGATCTCGGGAAGGGCGACGAGCGCCTCGGTGACGGAGTGCTCGCAGTGGGAGCAGGTCATGCCGTCGATGCGCAGCAGCTGGATGTCGGCCAGGTCCTGGGTCATGATTCGCCTCGTTCTCGTGCCGACCGCGCCGCGCGCGCCCATCGGCGATGTGTCGGAGACAACTCTACGTCTTGTCTAGCGCGTTGAGGCGCGGCATCCTTGTCTCCACATCTCGTAGAATCACGCACGGAGGTACGCAGATGGCAGGTGTGCGCACGCGCGGCAGGGGCGAGCTGGAGGCCGCGATCCTCACGGTGCTGCGCGCACACGACGAACCCGTCGGGGCCGCGCAGATCCAGGAGGAGATCGTCGGCGACGAGCCCGCCTACACGACGGTGCTCACCGCCCTCGAGCGACTGACCGAGAAGGGCGAGGTCGTGCGATCGGGCGACTCGCCGCGCAAGCAGCGCTTCGCCGCCACCTTCACCGCCGCCGAGAGCGCGAGCCGCACCATGGTCGACGCGCTGAGCCAGAACGAGGACCGCCGCGCCGTGCTCCTCAAGTTCGTCGGCGACCTCAGCGAGACCGACGCAGACCTGCTGCGGTCGGCCCTCGCCCCCCGCAAGCGCTGACCGTGGTCGCGCTCCTCGTCCTGCTCGCCGCGGCCGTCGCCGTGGTGCTGCTCGCTCCCCGCACCCTCGCGGCCGGTCGCTGGCAGGTGCGGATGCCGCGCCTCGCCCTCGGGCTCTGGCTCACCGCGGTGCTCGGCGGCGTCGCGTGCCTGATCGGTGCCGGCATCGTCGGCCTGGTGCTGGCGATCGCCGGGTCAGGATCGGAGTCCGGCGCGGCCGGGGTCATCGTGACGGTCTTCGCATGGATGTCGCTCCTCGCCGTCGGCGGCACGGTGGTCATCGTGGCGTCGGGGTCGGCGGAGGTGCTCGACGCGGTGCGCCGCAATCGCGGCTCGGTGCTGACCCTGCCGCACACGGTGCACGTGGCGGCATCCGACTGGCAGCTGCTGGTGTGCGACACCGACGAGGTGTTCGCCTGCGCGATCCCGGGGAAGCCCCACACCGTGGCCGTGTCGGCGGGGCTCGTGCGCGAACTCACCCCGGCACAGCTGCGCGCGGTCGTCGCGCACGAGCGGGCGCATCTGTCGGCGCACCACGAGCTCGTGCTGCGGCTGGCCGACCTCAACCTCGCCTGCATGCCGCGCAGCGGCGCCGCGCAGCGTCTGCGCCGATCGACGAGCCTGCTGATCGAGCTCGCGGCCGATGACGCGGCTTCCCGCCGTGCGGGTGCCGTGCACCTCGCGAACGCGCTGGTGCGGGTCGGTCGCGCGACCGGCGACGTGACTGTCGAGCTGCGCGCCGAGCGCCTCGCCCAGCGTCCCTGCCGGCTGGCCGGTCGCCTCACCCCGGTCGCGCCGGTCTACGAGCGCGCGGTCGCGTCGCTGCGCTGACCCGCGCTCACCACGCCCGGAAGGTCGTCGCGGTCGCGTAGGCGTGCGCCTGATCGATCGTGACGGTCAGCTGCAGCGTCCAGGCCCCGGCGATCGGTACGACGGCGTCGGTGGTGACCCACGACGCCCCGTCGTGGGTCAGAGTGACATCGATGCCGGCGACCCCGTTGTCGGGCGACGAGAGCACGCCGGTGACGAGTTCGGGATCGATCCGGGTGCCGTTTCGATCGGTGACGTGCACGGTGATCACGAGCGGGCCATGGCGGGTCGTGGAGAGCTCCGCGACGGCGGTCGCACCGGTGTCGCCGACCGGGGCGGTCACGGTCGCCGCGGGCCCGTAGGTACCGGAGGCAGGCGGCAGGGCGGTGAGCACGCTCGTCACCACGATGGCCGCGGCCACGGCGACCGCCTCGATCCGCAGCGACCGGCGCACGCGCACGACCGAGACGGATGCCGCATCGGCGCCGGCGCCGGAACGTCGGCGAGCGACCATCCGTTGGGCGGCGAGCGCGCCGGCGAGCGCGATCGCGACGAACGCGAGTTTGACGAGCAGCGTCACACCGTAGGGGGTCGACCAGAGCGAGGCGACCGGCTGCACTTCGCGCCACGCCTGGTACTCCCCCGACACGACGAGTACGGCGACCGAGACGAACGCGATGATCGACCAGGTGCCGAGGCGCAGGCGGTCGAGGTCGGGCGCGCCCGTCACGCCGGGGAGAACGGCGACCAGAAGGAGGAGCAGCCCCCCGGCCCACGCAGCCATGGCGGCCAGGTGGGCGACGGCCGCGGTGGCCGCGAGCACGACGTCGGCGCCGACACCCGCGTGCCCGGCGAGGGCGATGGTAACGAGCACCCCCGCCTGCGCGACCGAGTAGGCGGCGAACCCAGCGCGGCGCGCGAGCGACCGGACGAGCACGACCCCGACGACGGCGAGCACGATGCGGGCGACGAGCAACTGCCCGTACGAGCCGGCGAGCGTCTCGCCGAGACCGTCGAGCCGCAGCACACCGTGCCAGCCGGTCTCATCGGCGCGGGGCCCCTGCAGCAGCAGGTCGACGAGCGCCCCGACGAACAGCGCCGCCCCTCCCGCCCAGACGATCAGCCGCACGCGGCGACGACGCCAGGTGTCCGGCCACAGCAGGCGCGCGAGCAGGGCGACCCCGAGCGCGAGAATGACGCCGACGTACCCGAGTCCGATCGCGGTCTGCGCGACGACGTCGAGCGAGGTGGGCGCGGCGGAACCGGTCGCCGCGGCGGACGCGGCATCCTGCTGCACGCCGAACGAGATCGAGCCCGACACGACGTGGGTGTCGGCCGAGATGACGCGCCAGCTGACGGTGTAGCTGCCCCGGGGAAGATCGGGCGTCAGCGGGACGACGACCTGCGTGTCACCGCCGCTGCGGGAGATGTCTCCCGTGTCGACGCGCGTACCCGAGGACGAGAAGGCCCGCGTCATGCCGTCGACGAGCTGCACGGGCTCGTCGAAGGTCAGGACGACCCGCGCCGGCGCGGCGTCGAGCCGGCTGCCGTCGACCGGGCTCGATCGCACGAGCACGGCGTGCGCGTCGGCAGGAACGGCGCCGAGCAGCACTGTCGCGGCGGCGAGCAGCGCGCCGAGCGCGAACAGGAACGCCCGGACCCGGCGGGGACGCCGGGTCCGGGCGGGAAGGTTCGTCACGCGGACGGGGTCTCCTTGCGAGAGGTGCGGGCGATCGCGACGATCGCGATCACCAGCGCGACGCCGCCGGCGATCAGACCGACGATACCGGGCCACGCGGGCGCCGATGCGGTCGAGCCGCCGTCGACCGAGGCAGCTTCTGCGGTCGGCGTCGGGGTGGGAGCGTCCGACTGCGCCGCGAGTGTCAGGGTGGGCGCGGGGTGCTCGGGCTCGACGCCACCGGTGGCCTGTTCGTTCCAGTTCACCTGCGAGCCGTCGCTGTAGGTCTGCAGTGCCGGGAACGAGACGGATGCCACGGCCGGCAGCGGTCCGACCGCCACGGCGAAGGTGTCGAACTCGCCGGGCGCGATGCCCGCCGCCGCGCTGTCGGCCTTCCACGTCACCTGCGTGACGTAGGTGTCGACGGGTCCGTCATCGGTCTGGATGGGGGTCGATGCCTTGGCGGTCGTGATCGTGGCGGTCCAGCCGGGTTTCGGCTGCGTGGAGGCATCGGCGATCGGGGTGTCGGCGGGGAACGTGATCTGCACGCCCACCGTCGAGGCGGTGTCGGACTCGCTGGGCACGCGGAACGTGAGCACCCCCTCACCGCCCTGGGTCGCGTCGGTGCCGTCGACGTGGATGTGCGCGGACGCGGCGGTCGCGGTCAGCAGCACCCCGGCGAGGCCGACGGCGGCGCCGGCGGCGATGCGGAAGAAGAGCCGCGCCGGTCGACGGGTGGAACGTGATCGCATGAGGGGTCCTTTCGGGGTACGAGGTCGGCGCGGGCCGTCACGTCATGAGGAGGAGGAAGGAGCACGCCATTCCGGCCGCCATGAGGGCCGTCGCGAGCGTGTCGAGAATCACGATCCCGGCATGCCCGGACAGGCGGGTGGCGGTGATCGCGCGTCGTAGCGCCGCGACGACAAACCAGAGCGCGGCGACGACGAACAGGAGCCCGAACGCCCACGTGATCACGAGCGCCCAGTCGGCCGAGCCGGTCATCGGCATGCCGTCCGTGCCGTGGCCCATCGACATGCCGCCCACGTCGTCCATCCCGGATGCCGCGGTCACCGGCGTCATCGCGACGGCCATCCACACCATCGCGAGCATCATGACGGCGTGGTACACGAGCACGGCCGGGTGACGGTGGTGGTCGGTGGCCGGGGCCGCGGCGACAGAGGGGCGGAAGAGCGCGAGGTAGAGATACCAGAACGTCGCCGCGGTGAAGAACGCGATCTGGGCGGCGACGGGGAACACGGCGTACCACGACCACGGCATCGCGAGCATCACGACCGCCATGACGGCGTGCACGAGGTTGGAGACGCGGTCGACCCAGCCGAAGGCGACGACAGCCCGCACCACGGCGTGCACGAGCACGAGGGCGAAGATGACGGTGACGGCGGTCGCGGCGGCGGGATCGGACATCACGAGCGCACACATTACTCCACGAACTGTAGAGAAATTTCCCGTCGGGCGGGGGGCGTCATTTTCACGGCGATCTGTCCCCGCCCGGAATACCTCAATGGGGTATCGTCGGTCGCATGGAGACCACGCATCCGGGCTACATCGATGACAAGCCGTCGCTCGAGCGACGACTCAAGCGCATCGAGGGCCAGGTGCGCGGCATCGGAAAGATGATCGACGAAGACCGCTACTGCATCGACATCCTCACCCAGGTGTCGGCCGTGACGAGCGCGCTCGAATCGGTCGCCTTGTCGCTGCTCGACGATCACCTCCACCACTGCGTCGCCCACGCGGGCGAGCAAGGTGACCTGGAGGAGAAGCTCACCGAGGCCAGCGCCGCCATCGCCCGACTCGTGCGCTCCTGACGCACGACCCACCACCGAGAGGACACGCCCATGACAGAGACCACGACGCTTCCCGTCGCCCAGCACGCCTGCAACTGCACCGCCAACGGCGGCACCTGCAACTGCGGCGACAGCTGCACCTGCGGCAAGTAATCACCGCAGACACCACGACGCCCGCCTCTTCGGAGGCGGGCGTCGTCATTCTCAGATCGCGGCGATGCGCGCGGTGAGCGCGTCAAGCGAGCCGTCGACGAGTCGGTAGTAGGCCCAGGTGCCGCGCTTCGTGCGCTCGAGGAATCCGGCATCGGTGAGCACGCGCAGGTGGTGCGACACCGTGGGCTGACTCAGACCCACCGGTTCGGTCAGGTCGCAGACGCAGGCCTCGCCGGCCTCCGCCGCGGCGACGATCGACAGCAGGCGCAGACGGGTCGGATCGGCGAGCGCCTTGACCCGCAGCGCGAGCGCCTCTGCGGCGTCCGCCTCGATGGCAGGTCGGGCGAGCTCGAGGCCGCAGGCATCCTGCCCGAGCAGGGGAAGCATGGTCGGCATGCATAGATGCTAGTCGATATTGACAGTCATCGATAGATGTCCGCATACTGAGCATCGATCGTCATCGATGAAAGGATGCCGCGTGCCGCTCCTCGATCTCACGCCGCGCCCTCGCGGAGCCACGGCCGCGTCGACGCATCCCGTCGTCGTGATCGGTGCGGGCCCGGTCGGGCTCGCCGCCGCCGCGCATCTGCTCGAGAGATCGATCGACACGATCGTGTTCGAGGCGGGCGAGTCGGCCGGGGCCGCGGTGCGGTCGTGGGGCCACGTGGCCCTCTTCTCGCCCTGGCGCTACCTCGTCGATCCGGCCGCAGGGCGTCTGCTCGCGCCGACCGGATGGCTCGCGCCCGACCCCGACGAGGTGCCCACCGGAGCCGACGTCGTCACCCGCTACCTCGAACCGCTCGCGCAGACCGCGGCACTCTCCCCTCGCATCACCATGGGCGCCCGCGTCGTCGCCGTCACCCGTCTCGGCCGCGACCGCACCCGCAGCGACGGCCGTGGCGACGCCCCGTTCGTCGTGCGGGTGCGGCGAGCCACCGGTGAGGTCGAGTCCGTGCTCGCCCGCGCCGTGATCGACGCCTCCGGAACCCTCGACACCCCCAACCCCATCGGCGGCGACGGGCTGCCTCCGCTGGGCCTCGACGAGGTGGGCTCGTTCGTGCTCCCGCCCCTGCCCGACGTGCTCGGTCGCGACCGGGCACGGCTCGCCGGACGTTCGGTCGCCGTGGTCGGAACCGGCCACTCGGCCGCGCACACTCTCCTCGCCCTCGCGGAACTCTCCGAAGGCGCCCCGGGCACCCGCGCGGTCTGGGTGCGTCGACGGCCGCCGCTGCGCCCGTCGACCGCCGACGACCTCCCCGAACGCGAGCGGCTCGGCTCCCGCCTCGACGCACTCGTCGACGCCGGCGTCGTCGAGGTGCGCGACGGGTTTCTCATCGAGCGGGTGTCCTCGGCGGGCGACGGTGTGCGGGTCAGTGGCGTCACCGCAGATGCGCCCGCCTCGTTCGACGTCGATCTCGTGGTCGCCGCCACCGGATTCCGACCCGACCTCACGATCACGCGCGAGCTCCGACTTGACCTCGACGAGGTGAGCGAAGCGCCCCGTCGACTCGCGCCGCTCATCGACCCGAACCTGCACAGCTGCGGAACGGTCGCACCCCACGGCTTCGCCGAGTTGCGGCATCCGGAGCCCGGCTTCTTCACGGTCGGCATGAAGTCCTACGGTCGCGCCCCCACCTTCCTGCTCGCCACGGGCTACGAGCAGGTGCGGTCGGTCGCGGCGTGGCTCGCCGGCGACCTCGCCGCCGCGCAGGCCGTCGTGCTCGACCTGCCGGCCACCGGCGTGTGCTCGACCGACCGGGCCGATGCGGGAGGATGTTGCGCGTGACCGAGATCCGACCGCTCGTCGCGGCCGACTGGCCGGCCGTCGAGCAGATCTTCGCGGCCGGCATCGCGGGCGGCGACGCCACGTTCGAGACGGCGACGCCGGACTGGGCGACCTTCGATCACGCACGCCTCGCCGCACCCCGACTCGTCGCGACCCTCGACGACGAGGTCGTGGGGTGGGTGGCGGCATCCGCCGTCTCGGCTCGTCCCGTCTACCGCGGGGTCATCGAGCATTCGATCTACGTCTCCCCCGCCCACCGGGGGCGCGGGATCGGTCGCACCCTGCTCGCACGCTTCCTCGACGCGACGGATGCCGCGGGCTACTGGACCGTGCAGTCGGCCATCTTCCCCGAGAACGCCGCGAGCCTGCGCCTGCACGAGGCCGCCGGCTTCCGCGTCGTCGGCCGCCGCGAGCGCATCGCACGATCGACCCTTGGACCGCGCGCCGGCACGTGGCGCGACACCTTACTCATCGAGCGGCGATCAGCGATCGCCGGAACAGGAGCCGACTCATGACCACCCCCACCGTGCTGTTCGTGTGCGTGCACAACGCCGGCCGCTCGCAGATGGCCGCCGGATACCTTGAATCCATCGCGGGCGATCGGGTCGACGTGCGCTCGGCGGGGTCCGAGCCGCGGGAGACGATCAACCCGGTCGCCGTCGAGGCGATGGCCGAGCTCGGCATCGACCTCAGCGCCCGCCAGCCGAAGCTGCTGACGACCGACGCCGTGCGCGAGGCCGATGTGGTCATCACCATGGGGTGCGGCGACGCCTGCCCGATCTTCCCCGGCAAGCGCTACGAGGACTGGGAGCTCACCGACCCCGCCGGCCAGCCGATCGAGGTCGTGCGGCAGGTGCGCGACGAGATCCGGGCACGCGTGGACGCGCTGGTCGCCGAGCTCGACGGGCGCGCCGCGGCATCCGACTGAGTCGCCCTCTGCGCGCACCCCGAGCGCGCGCAGACCGCTAATCTGGTGCCACCCGACGGGAGGACCCGACCTTGTCGACTGCACACGACGTCACGCGCCGCCAGACGATCGCCGACTACGAGCTGCTCGAGGATCCGCCCGAGTCCGACCTGCAGGGTCTGGTGCAGCTGGCCGCCACCATCTGCGGCGTGCCGACGGCGGTCATCAACATCATCGACGATCGCTTTCAGCATCAGATCGCCGCGGTCGGGTTCACGGCGGCCGTCTGCTCGCGGGATGACTCGATGTGCGCGGTGGTGCTCGAGCAGCCCGGCCGGGTGATCGTTCCCGATGCCCGTCTCGACGACCGCTTCGCCGCGAATCCGTTCGTCACCGGTGTGATCGGCAACGTGCGCTTCTACGCGTCGAGCCCGCTGATCACGCCCTCGGGCATCGCGATCGGCACGCTCTGCATCTTCGACGAGGAGGTCGGTGAGCTGTCTGCAGAGCATGCGGCGACCCTCGACATCCTCGCCCACCAGGTGGTGGACGTGCTCGAGCTGCGGCGCGTCACGCGCGAGCTGCAGACCTCGAACCACGAGCTCGAGCAGTTCGCTGGCCGCATCAGTCACGACCTGCGCAACCCGCTCATGGCGCTGTCCGGGTTCATCGAGCTCGCCGCCGACAGCCCCGAGCTCTCGGATGCCCCGCAGGCGAGCCGGGCGCTCGCGCGGGCTGAGGCCGCCGCCGACCGCATGTCGACGATGATCAGCGACCTGCTCGACTTCGCCCGCGTGGGCGGCGAGGTGCCGCGCGTCGCCGCCGTCGACGTCGAGGACGTCATGGCCGCGGTCATCGACGACCTCGACACCCCGCTCGCGCAGACGGGCGCCACGATCGAGGTCGACGCTCCGGCGCCGGTCGTCGCCGACCCGACGCTGCTGAGAGGCCTGCTGCAGAACCTCGTCGCGAACGCGGTGAAGTTCAGTGCGACGACGTCCGACGCGCCGCACATCATCGTGCGGGTCGAGCCGCTCCCCGACGGGTCTCGCATCACCGTCGACGACAACGGGCCGGGCATCCCCGAGCCCCAGCGCGAGAAGGTGTTCGGACTCATGGAGCGCGGTGACCAGACGGATGTCGCGGGCCTCGGCATCGGCCTGTCGACCTGCCGTCGCATCGTCGAAGGACACCACGGCCGCATCGGCATCGCGGAATCGCCAGCAGGCGGCGCGAGTGTCTGGGTGGTGCTGCCGCACGCGGCGTGACGCGGCATCCGATTACGCTGAGCGGCGATGTCTCGACGCACCCTGACCCTGTGGGGA
>NZ_MEGA01000023.1:27183-41611 GCF_001725695.1 Microbacterium sp. SCN 71-21 | reverse complement strand
CGACGACCCATGCGGCGAGCACCCCGACGGCCACGCACAGCGGAACCCCCACCACGACCAGGCCGATCGTGTTCAGCAGCAGCTCGCCGACCCGCGGCCGGAAGATGAGCGGCGCCAGCTGCGCCCAGCCCTCATCGATCGCGACCCAGGCGACGAAGCCGACGGGCACGAGCATGAGCGCGGCGACCACGAGCGTGAGCACGACCAGCGGCGCCGGGGCTCGACGAGCCCGGCGCCGGAGGGTCGCGCCGCCGATCGGGGCGCTCGCAGCGAGAGCGGTCAGATCAGATCAGCCCCGCCGCGGTCATGAGGTCGGAGACCTGCGAGCTGTTGAGGGTTGAGGGGTCGATCGCCGGCGGCTGCAGCGTGTCGAGCGCCGGCAGCGCCGGGTTGGAGGCGACGCCGCTGCCGATCGCGTACTCGAAGCTGGTGCCGTCGCGCAGCACCTGCTGGCCCGCGGCGGAGGTGATGAACGCGATGAACGCCTGTGCTGCCTGCTGGTGGGTGCTGGACTTCAGCACGCCACCGCCCGAGATGCTGACGAAGGCGCCCGGGTCCTGGTTCGTGAAGTAGGCCAGCTTCGTGTTGTTGCTGTTCTCCTTCGTCTTCGACTGATCGATGAACCAGTAGTAGTGGTAGATGATGCCGAGCGGCACCTGGCCGGAGTTGACGGCCTTCATGACGGTCGAGTTGCCCTTGTAGGCGACGGAGTTCTGCTTCATCGCGTCGAGCCAGGCGGTCGTCGCATCGACGCCCTTCTGCTGCAGGATCGCGGACACGATCGCCTGGAAGTCGGCCCCGGTGGGGGATGCCGCCCACTTGCCCTTCCACTCCGGCTTCTCGAGGTCCATGATCGACGTCGGCAGCTGGTCGGCGGAGATGAGCGACGGATTGTAGACCATCACCGTCGAGCGGGCGGCGATGCCGGTCCAGTCGCCGCTGGCGGGGCGGTAGGCGGCCGGAACGTTGTCGAGGGTCGAGGCATCGATCGGGGCGAAGAGCCCGGCCTTCTCGACGAGCGACATCGCCGGCGAGTTCTCCGTGAGGAAGACGTCGGCGGGCGATGCGGCGCCCTCTTGCACGATCTGGTTGCCGAGCTCGGAGTCGTCCCCGTTGCGAAGGACGACCTTCACACCGGTCTGCTTCGTGAACGCGTCGGCCCATGCCTGGGTGAGTTCTTCGTGTTGTGCGTTGTAGACCGTGATGGTCTGGCCGGAGATGTCGCCGGATGCGCTCGCGCTGGGCGACGACGAGGACGAGCACGCGGCGAGGCTGACGGCGACGGCGAGAACGGCGGATGCCGCGGCGAGACGGCGTGCGGTACGGCGGGGCATGACGGGAACCTTCGGTCGATGGGAGGTAAGGCTTACCTGACTTGGGCCTCGTGAATAGTACGTCCCCGGCGCGCCCAGCGCCATTCGGACGGCCGTGAGAATCGGGATGGGGCGGTCACGGGTTGCGCGCTCCCGGGTGGGTCGGGGTAGGGTGGCCGCGTGCTGACCTGTCTGTGTTGTCGCTGATCGACGCCTTCGCGTCGTCTTCATCGACCCCCGTCAGCCGTCACGCCCCCGCGTGACACCACCCCCAGGAATCTCTCGTGCGCTACGCCTCGAGCGTGACCGACCTCGTCGGCAACACGCCTCTCGTCCGTCTGAACGCCGTCACCGCCGGCATCCGTGCCACCGTGCTCGCCAAGGTCGAGTACTTCAACCCGGGCGGCTCGAGCAAGGACCGCATCGCGGCATCCATCATCGACGCCGCCGAGCGGGGCGGACTGCTCCGCCCGGGCGGCACGATCGTCGAGCCGACCTCGGGCAACACCGGCGTCGGACTCGCGCTCGTCGCCCAGCAGCGTGGCTATCGGTGCGTGTTCGTCGTGCCCGACAAGGTCGCCGAGGACAAGCGGGCGGTGCTGCGGGCGTACGGCGCCGACGTCGTCGTCACGCCGACGAACGTCGAACCCGATGACCCCACCTCCTACTACTCCGTGTCCGACCGCCTCGCTCGTGAGATCCCGGGTGCCTTCAAGCCGAATCAGTACGCGAACCCGAACGGTCCGGCGAGCCACTACCGCTCGACCGGTCCCGAGATCTGGCGTGACACCGACGGACGCCTGACCCACTTCGTGGCGGGCGTCGGCACCGGGGGCACCATCACGGGGACGGGCCGTTTCCTTCGGGATGCCGCGGGCTCCGCAGTGCGCATCATCGGCGTCGACCCGGTCGGCTCGATCTACTCCGGCGGCCCCGTGCACGGCTACGACGTCGAGGGCGTCGGCGAGGACATGTGGCCGGAGGCCTTCGACCCGACCGTCGTCGACGCCTACGAACGCGTGTCCGACGCGGAGTCGTTCGCGATGGCGCGGCGCCTCGCCCGCGAGGAGGGTCTGCTCGTCGGCGGCTCCAGCGGCATGGCGGTGGTCGGTGCGCTGCGCGTCGCGCGCGACCTCGACGAGCATGCCGTGGTCGTCGTGCTCCTGCCCGACCACGGCCGCGGCTACCTCTCGAAGCTGTACGACGACGACTGGATGCGCGCCCACGGCTACGACGTCCCGACCCCGACCCCGATCACTGGAGTGAACGCATGACCGACCACGCCTCGTCCGCCCGCGGCTTCGACAGCCTGGCGGTGCACGCCGGGCAGGAGTTCGACCCGACCACGGGCGCGGTCATCCCGCCCGTGCATTTCTCGTCGACTTACGCGCAGGACGGCATCGGCGGGCTGCGCGGCGGCTATGAGTACGGCCGCAGCGGCAATCCCACCCGCACCGCCCTCGAGCGTCAGATCGCGGCGATCGAAGGCGGCGTGCACGGTCTCTCGTTCGCGTCGGGCCTCGCCGCCGAGGACGCCCTGCTGCGCGCGGCACTGCAGCCCGGCGACGAGGTGCTTCTCGGCAACGACGTCTACGGCGGCACCTACCGGCTGATCGCCCGCATCCTCGGGCCCTGGGGGGTGGGCCTGCGGGTCGTCGACATGAGCGACCTCGCCCAGGTCGAGGCGGCACTCGCCGAGCGTCCGGCGAAGATCGTCTGGGTCGAGACCCCATCGAACCCGCTGCTGCGCGTCACCGACATCGCCGGGCTCGCGCGCCTCGGCCACGCGGCCGGCGCGGTCGTCGTCGTCGACAACACCTTCGCCTCGCCCGCCTTGCAGCAGCCGCTCGCGCTCGGCGCCGATGTCGTCGTGCACTCGACGACCAAGTACCTCGGCGGGCACTCTGACGTGATCGGCGGTGCACTCGTCATCGCCGACGACGCGCTCGCCGAGAAGGCGCGCTTCCTGCAGTTCGCCACCGGTGCCGTGTCGGGGCCGCTCGACGCGTGGCTCACGACCCGCGGCATCAAGACGCTCGCGGTGCGCATGCAGCGGCACAGCGAGAACGCGCAGCAGATCGCCGAGGTGCTCGATGGGCACGACAGGGTCGCCCGGGTCTACTACCCCGGCCTTCCCTCGCACCCGGGACACGAGCTCGCCGCGCGACAGATGTCGGCGTTCGGCGGCATCGTCACGCTCGACCTCGGCGACGGGGCATCCGCCCGCCGTTTCGCCGAGTCGACGCGCCTCTTCACACTCGCCGAGTCGCTCGGCGGCGTCGAGTCGCTGGTCAACTACCCCGACGAGATGACCCACGCCTCGGTGCGCGGCACCGAGCTCGCCGTGCCGGAGTCCGTCGTGCGGCTGTCGGTGGGCATCGAGTCGGTCGACGACCTCGTGGCCGACCTCGAGCAGGCGCTCGCCGCCCTCTGAGCCCCACGCATCGAGGCCCCCGGGAGATCATCCCGGGGGCCTCGACACATTCCTGCCGCGCGACGCTGAGCGACGGGCTCAGCGGAGCGGTCACTCGCCGCGCAACTGCTCCTTGAGCTCGTTGCGCTTCTCGACCCGCTCCTTCTCGGCTTCGGCCTTCTTGACGTTCGCGTCGGCCTTGACCTCGTCGACCTTGTCGCCGATGCGGTCCTTGGCGTCCTCGAAGCCCTCCTTGACCTTGCGGCCGGCGGTCTCCGCGACGTCCTTGGCGTCATCGATGAGTCCCATGTCGATACCCCTTTCGTGAAGTGTGTACGGACACCGGTGACGGTACGCGGCCGGCGTCGACGGATGCCGGGGGTTGCGCTGCTGCAGCGAGGTCGCTACTCCCTTACCCGACGTCGCCGGGCGGGCCTACGCTGTGCGCATGATGACGCAGCGGTTCGAGACGACCATGTCGCAGTTCGGCAACAACACCGGCATCGAGGTGCCGCCCGCGGTGCTCGAGGCGCTCGGAGGTGGCAAGCGTCCCGCCGTCGTGGTGAGCGTCAACGGCTACGAGTACCGCTCGACGGTCGGGGTGATGCAGGGGCTGTTCCTCGTGCCGTTCAGCTCCGACAAGCGAGCGGCGACCGGCATCGGTGGGGGCGACGCGGTCACCGTCGAGCCCGCCCTCGATACCGCGCCTCGCGACGTCGAGGTTCCGGCCGACCTCGCCGCCGCGCTCGCATCCGCCGGGCTCGCCGCCGCGTTCGCCGCGCTCGCTCCCAGCCACCGCAAGGCGCACGTCGTGAGCGTCGAGTCCGCGAAGGCCGCCGACACCCGCTCACGACGTGTCGAGGCGGTGATCACCAAGCTCGCGGGGTGAGGGGCGGCATCCGTCATCGACCTCACAGGCCTGCGGGCGATACCCTCGACACAGGAGTGGTTGTGGCGCGGATCTGGAAGAGCCGGGAGGGCGAGAGCCCGAACGATGCCGCACGCGTCGCCAAGACGAAGGATGTCGTCGCCGAAGGTCTCTACATCGCGGCGGCCGCCACGCGACTGACGTTGAAGAACCGCATGCTGGTCGCGCTCATCTCGTCGGACGCCGACTTCGATGTCGAGCTGTTCCTTCCCGACGCGCAGGAGGCGCTGCTGGCGCTGGCGCGGGAGGCGGAGGCCGACGGCAAGCGGGCGGAGCGGGAGCGCAAGCGCGCCAGCCGCCGGTTCAGCCTCTCGGACGGCACCCACGACTACCGCAGCCGCGACGTCAAGAATCTTCGGCGTCGACGTAAGCAGTCGCTGCGCATCGCCGAGGAGCTGCAGCAGCGTGCCGCCGACGAGGCGACGCTGCGCGAGCTCGTCGAGGCGGCGCGCGAGGCGGCATGGAGCGAGGTCTCGCGCAACATCGACCGGCGGCTGCGCATCGAGGCGGCGCGCCCCGACCTCGAGCCCGACTACGAGAAGATGCGCAAGGCGCGCATGATGAGCCTCAAGCTCGTCGACCTGCCGAAGCTCGCCGCTCACCGCAAGCGGCTCGTCGACGGGGAGCCTGAGGCGCTTCCCGGCGGTGAGATCGTCTCGGGTGCCGCGCCGAAGGCATCGGGCATCGACCTGAGCGAACTCGACGAGTGAGGGGATGCCGCGGGCCGCGGCATCCACGATTCGTTCCGGGAGCACGTCCTGGGGTATGCTCTCCTGGTGCCCGCGCGCCGAAATGGCCGCGAGAACATGCGCCCGTAGCTCAATGGATAGAGCATCTGACTACGGATCAGAAGGTTAGGGGTTCGAGTCCCTTCGGGCGCACACTGTGTTGAGACAGTAAGTGAAACGGCCCGCTTCGGCGGGCCGTTTCGCGTCTGCGGGGTCTCAGACCGGCTCGGTCGTGCGGATCAGTCCGCAGTTCACGCACGACCATGCGACGAGGAAGCGTTCGTCGTCGAGGATCTCGAACCGCAGGGGATCGCCGCACGTCGGGCACGCGCGCGGATCCGGAGCATCCGAAGTCATGAGCCCAGCCTAGGGAGGGTGGAGCGGGCGGGCGCGAGTGGGGGCAGGATGGTGCCGAGACATCCGATCCGGAGGCCACCATGAAGCACACCGTGTTCGTCGTCATTTACCTGCTCGTGATGGGTGGGCTCATCGTCGGGCTCGACGTGGCGTTCTTGCGTGACCACCTCTGGTGGCGCCTCGCCGTCAACGTCGGCATCGTCGCGGTGTTCGCGATCGTCTACCTGACCCTGCTGCGCAACCTCTTCACGCAGTGACGCGGTTGCGGGGTGTATGACGGCCGTCATAGTATGACGAGCATCATACTTCGCGACCTCGGAGGCTCCCCATGCCCATGATCGACATCTACGCTCCGGCCGGACTCATCGCCGACGTGCATTCCCTCGCCCAGCGTGCCGCCGCCGCCGTGAAGGACGTCGAGCAGGTGCCCGACATCCCGATGTTCCGGGCGAACACCGCCGCGTTCGTTCATGAGCTTCCCGCCGCGGCACTGTCCGATGTCGACGGATCGAGCGATCACGTGCGCGTGCAGGTGCTGACCAACGCCGGTGCACTCGACCGCGACAAGCAGCTCGTCGTCGTGAGCGCGCTCACCGATCTCGTGGCAGACGCCGCGGGCGACCCGAGCTGGCGCGAGCGCACCTGGGTGCTGCTCACCGAGGCCCCCGAGGGCGGCTGGGGCCTGTGGGGTCACGCGCACACGAACGCCGAAATCGTCGGCGCCGCGCGCGCCGAGATCGCGTCGCTGCGGGGCGAGTCCTGAGCGGCGCGCGGGAGCAGATGGCCGACACCGCGGCGCGGCTGCTGGCTGAGCGCGGCTATCAGGCCACCTCGTTCAGCGACGTCATCGCCGCCTCGGGCGCACCCCGCGGGTCGATCTATCACCACTTCCCGGGCGGCAAGGACGAGCTGGTCGAGCTGGCGGTGCGCCGGCAGGCCGACCGGGTCATCGGGTTGGTCGACGGGTTCGCCGGGGAGACGCCCGCCGAGGTCGCGGCATCCTTCATCGCCGTCTGGCGGCGCACGCTCGTCGCGACAGACTTCGCCGTCGGATGCTCCCTGCTCGCCGTGACTGCGTCAACCGACGGGCCGCTGCGCGACACGGCCGGCACCCTCTTCGGCGGATGGATCGACGCCCTCGCCGCCCGGCTCGCCGCAACAGGGGTGGATGCCGCAGCCGCCGCCTCGTTCGCGACGACACTGCTCGCTGCGATCGAGGGCGCCGTGGCGATCGCTCGGGCTCAGCGCTCGCTCGCGCCCTTCGATGCGGTCGCCGCCCGCCTGACCTCCGACGCCGCAACCCTCGTGCGCGATTGAGGGGTCACCCGGTGGCGAGCGCCCGGTCGAGCTCCCCGAGGATCTCCGCGCATCGAGTCACGTCTTCGGGGGTACCCGAGAGCTCGAACTCGAACAGGATGGGGCGCCCGGACAGCTCCGCGAGTTCACGCGCAGCCGCCTGGTAGTACCGACCGAAGTTGCGATTGCCCGAGCCGATGATGCCGACGAGATTCCGCCGGGTGACGGCGGACCGAAGGAACGCCCGCACCGCCGCGGGCAGCGTCACCTGATCGTCGTTGCCGGCCTTGTATGAGGGCGTGAGCAGCACCCACGGGGCATCCGCTTCGCTCTGTCGCACCTCGGCGTCGGCGAGGTCGCGCACGGGCCTGCCGTCGTTCGCGGTCAGGTGCTCGGCGAACCGGCGGGTGAGGTTCGAGGTGGACGAGTAGTAGTACACCGGCGTCTGGTGCATGCCGTCAGTGTGCTCCGGATGCCGCGGCTCCGCGCCCACGCGCACCGTGAGAATGTTCGTCTCGATCGGGCATCGGTTCAGCCCCGGGTCACTCGGCCCCGCTAGCCTCGGCGGCATGAGAGGCAGGTGGGCGGGTGCGGGTGCTGTGGCGCTCGCTGTCGCCGTGCTCACCCCGGGGTGTGCCGTCGGCCCGACTGCCTGCCCCGCGATCGGCTACGTCTACAGCGGTCCGGGGGTGCTCGAGTTCACCCCCGCGCTGCCGGCGTCGGCGAGCCTGGCGGCCTGCTTCGGCGCCGGATGCGCGCCTTCGGCCCTCACGATCGTCGAACGCACGCGGGTCGAGGTGCCCCAGCAGGCGCCGTACGCCACCCCTCCCGCGGGCGACACGTCGCTCATCACGGTGCGCGTCACCGACGCCGGCTCGGTGCTCATCGATCAGACATTCACGATCGGCCACAAGGCCGAGGCGCCCGTGTTCGGGTCGTGCCCCGGCCCGTTCAGCTTCGAGCCGGTCGCCGTGACGCTCCCGGGCTGATCGTCAGCGCGCGAGCTCGGGGTACAGCACCGGAAGCGGCTGAGAGACGGCCGCCTTCACGGTGACGCTCACCGCGTCGGCCAGCACCTCGTGCTCACCCGACTCGAGGGCGTCGTAGATCGCCGCCACTATGTCGGCCGGGTCGGCCTTCGCGACATCGAGGCCCTCGGTCATCGGGGTGTCGGCGTAACCGAGGTGGGCGCCGAGCACCTGCGTGCCCTGCGCCTGCAGCTCGAGGCGCAGCGAGTTGGTGATCGACCAGAGCGCGGCCTTGCTCGCCGAGTAGGCGCCGGCGCGGGCCAACCAGCTCAGCGCCGAGTGCACGTCGATGAGCGCGCCACCACCGTTGCGGGCGAGCACGGGGGCGAAGGCCTGTGCCACGCTCAGCGCGCCGAACACGTTCGTGTCGAAGACCCGCCGCACCTCGTCGAGGTCGGTCGACAGCAGCGAGTTCCCGCCCGCGATGCCGGCGTTTTTCACGACGATGGTGGTGTCGGCCGCGGCCTGTGCGGCGGCGCGGACCGACGCCGAGGAGGTCACGTCGAGGGCGAGCGGAACGATCCGGGAGTCGGTCGCCTCGCGCGGCGATCGTGCGGTCGCGTAGACACGGCGCGCGCCGCGTTCGAGGGCGATGCGGGCGAAGTGCGAGCCGAGCCCGCCGTTCGCGCCGGTGATGAGCAGGGTGGCATCCACGAGTGAGGTCATGTCGAGAGCGTACCACCTAGATTGGAAATACCAACTCAGATAGGATGGACGCGTGAAGCCGCCCTCTCCCGTCAACGAACGCTGCTCGATCGCCCGCACCCTCGTCGTGCTCGGCGAGAAGTGGGCGCTGCTCGTCGTGCGCGACATCGCCCTCGGTGTGACCCGGTTCGCCGACATCCGTTCGCGGCTCGAGGTGGCACCCGATGTGCTCTCCGATCGGCTGTCGAAGCTCGTCGATCTCGGAGTGATCGAGCGCCGCGCGTACCGCGACGAGGGCGCGCGGCAGCGCGACGAGTACACACTCACCGCCGCCGGCGCCGCCCTGCTGCCGGTGCTCGGCGCGCTCAGCCAGTGGGGAGACGTCCATGTCGCGTCGCCGTGGGGACCCGCCACGCGCTACGTCGACGCCCGCGATGGAGGTGACGTCCGCATCGCCTTCGTCGATGCACACGGGCGTGCGGTCGATCGCGAGCAGGTCGCGGTCGTCCCGGGGCCGGGGGCGCTCGTCACCTGATCCCGCGGCAGCGCAGCGGGTCCCGGTTCGCGTCAGACCGTCGCCGATCCGCCCCGCCCGAGGAGGCCCACCGCCAGACGGAACCACCAGCGCGTCGCATACGCGGAGAGCGGCGTCTCACCCGCGCAGAACTCGACGAATGCGCGCCGGGCTCGCCGCGACCGGCCGAGGGCGGCGTGCACGAGACGCGGATGCCGCTCGAAGACCGCGAGCAACTGCGCGCCGGTGCGGATCTCGGGCTGCAGCTCCTGTTCGACCCGCGCGACGTACCCGTCCAATGCGGCCGGGTCGCCCGCCGCCGCTCGCGCCGCCGCCTCGCCCGCCCAGGTACCCGACCGCAGCGCGAAGGAGATGCCCTCCCGCGTCCACGGTTCGAGCAGGCCCGCCGCATCACCGGCGACGAGCACGCCCCCGCGGCGCAACGGCGAGGACGCCGTGCGCCACTGCGTGAGATGCCCGCTCGAGTGGCGGGGCGCGGCATCCGTCGTCTCGGTCTCGCGCAGCCACGCGGCCAGGTAGGCGCGTGTCTGATCGGGTCGCCCGCGCGCCTCGATCACACCCACCTCATCGACCTCGCCCTTCGGGAAGAGCCAGCCGTAGCTGCCCGCGCCCGGACCCCAATCGATGCGCACCGCGTCGCGCGGCGCCCGGCCGCGCTCCCGCTCGTCCTCGAGTCCGAGGTCGACGCGCGCGGGGGTCACTCCGACGTGGCGGGCGATCCGTCCGCCGACGCCGTCCGCGCCGATCACGACCCGCGCCCGCAACACGCCCGCGCTCGTCTCGACCGCCACGAGATCATCGGATGCCGCCCCCACCCGCTGCACGGCGACGCCCTCGCGGAACACGGCCCCCGCGCGCTGCGCGGCGGTGACGAGCGCCGCGTCGAGACGCTCGCGCCGCGCCATCGTGAGGAACGGCTCGTCGCGGCGGATCTCGACCGGGCGCGCGCCGTCGTGCGTGAAGACGACTCGGCCCACCTCGGCCTCGATCGCGGCCACTCCCTCGGGCGGCAGGAAACGCCGACTCACCCCGAGCAGACCGCCGCCGCAGGTCTTGTAGCGCGGGAACGTCGCCCGATCGACGAGCAGGGTGCTCGCGCCGCCGGCCGCCGCGCATCGGGCAGCCGACGAGCCTGCGGGGCCGGCACCGACGACGATGACGTCCCAGACGATGTCATCGGATGCCGCGGTCACTCCGGCATTCTCGCGCACCCGATTCGGTGCGCGATGCGGATCAGACCTGCCGTCGGATGAAGCGGATGAGTGCGGCGATGATCGCGATGACGATCAGCACCACGCCGAGCCACAGCAGGAAGCCGACCGCCTTCACGAACACACCGAGGAGCAGCAGCACGAGGCCGATGAGGAGAATGAGAACGGCGATACCAACTATGCCGACAGTCTGCGTCGCAGCCGTGAGCTCGTGCCAGGGCCCTCGCCGGAGGCGGGTCGAGGAGTAGAATCCGCACCCCCGGCGTAGGGTCGAACGCATGGGTGCCTATGTCTCGGCGTTCGAGCTGTTCTCGATCGGGATCGGTCCCTCGAGCTCCCACACCGTCGGTCCGATGCGGGCCGCCCGCGACTTCGTGCTGCGGCTGGATGCCACGGGCCGGCTCGCCGCGGTGCGCCGGGTGACGGTGACGCTCTACGGGTCGCTCGGCGCGACGGGCATCGGTCACGGCACGCCCGACGCTGTCATCGCGGGGCTGCGCGGGTTCGCCCCCGAGACGGTCGATCCCGCCGATGTGCGCGACGCGTGGAGCCGGTACCCCGAGGGTGAGCCGCTGCGGCTCGCCGGGCACCACCCCGTGCCGTTCGCGGCATCCGACATCGCCTTCGCGCCGCGCACACGGCTCCCCGGGCACCCGAACGCGATGACGCTCGTCGCCTCCGGCGATGCCGGTGTCACGATCGCCGCAGACACGTATTACTCGGTGGGAGGCGGTTTCATCCGACGCGAGGGCGAGGATGCCGCGGTCTCCCCGGCGGCGCTCCCGTTCTCCTACGGCGACGCGGCGACCCTGCTCGCGCTCTGCGACGAGCACGGCCTCACGATCGCCGAACTCGCCCGCCGCAACGAGGAGGCGCTGCGCGGCGAGGCCGAGGTGGCGGCGGGGCTCGACCGCATCTGGGACGCCATGTCGGCGTGCGTCGACGCGGGTCTCCACGCGACCGGCACGCTGCCCGGGATGCTGCGGGTCGCCCGGCGCGCCGACGCGATCAGATCGCAACTCGAGGCCGCCGAGGCCGACGGCCACCGGGAGCTGCCGGGGGAGTGGCTGGGCGCCTTCGCGCTCGCCGTCAACGAGGAGAACGCCGCCGGCGGGCGCGTCGTCACGGCACCGACCAACGGCGCCGCGGGCATCGTCCCCGCCGTCGCGATGTACTGGTGGCGCTTCCTCGCCGATTCCGGGCTCGGGCAGGGGAACGCCGTCACGCCGTACGGCGAGCTGGTCGGCAGTGCGCTGCTCGGCTTCACCGGCGAGGCCGCGCACGCTCTTCCCGAGGCGGCTGACGACGCGGTGGTCGCCGAGGCGAACCGTCGCCGCGGCATCCGTCGTTTTCTGCTCACCGCCACAGCACTCGGGTCGCTCTTCAAGGCCAACGCCTCGATCTCGGGAGCCGAGGGTGGCTGCCAGGCCGAGGTCGGCTCGGCGTGCGCCATGGCAGCGGGCGGGCTCACCGCCGTGATGGGCGGCACCAACCGGCAGATCGAGAACGCCGCCGAGATCGCCATGGAGCACCATCTGGGCCTCACGTGCGACCCGGTCGGGGGTCTCGTGCAGATCCCGTGCATCGAACGCAATGCGATCGCGGCATCCACCGCCGTCACCGCCGCCCGCCTCGCTTTGCGCGGCGACGGCTCGCATTTCGTGTCCCTCGACCAGGTGGTCGAGACGATGCGGCAGACCGGCATCGACATGTCGACGAAGTACAAGGAGACGAGCGAGGGCGGACTCGCCGTCAACGTCATCGAGTGCTGACGCAGGCTCGGGTCGGGCGGGTGCGGCTCCGGTCGGACGGACGCGCGTCGTGCAGACGGAGGCGGCCGCCGGTCAGGCGGTCTCGCCGAGCTCGGTCGGGCAGGCCGGCTCGCGCAGTTTCGTCGTGAGGGCGAGCAGCGCCTGCAGCTCGGCGTCGTCGAGGGTCGACATGCGGTCGACGATGGTGCGCGCGTGCTGCGCACCGAGGCTGCGGAACGCCCGCGCCCCCTGCGCCGTCGCGCGCACGAGCGAGCCGCGGCCGTCCTCGGGGTCCGGGCACTTGGTGACGAGCCCGCGGGTGACCATGCGATCGACCAGGCGCGACACGCTCGGCTGGCTGATGAGCAGGTTGCGGGTGACGTCGCGCAGCCGGGCGGTCATCTCGGGGGCCCGCACGACCGTCAGCAGGACGTCGTATTCGTCCTGCTCGAGCGGGGCGTCGACGAAGTCGCCGGAGATCTCGCCGAAGATCTCGTGCTGCGCGCGGAAGAGGCTCTCCCAGGCGTCGATGGCGAGACGGCGATCGGTCATGGGCATAGCGTACGGTCCCCAGGTGGTCGGTGGCGCACCGGGAGGCGATCTAGGCTTGATCGAGTGGGTCGGATGCCGCAGCCGCCGCTCCGCCCCCATGCCGTGGACGCCCGCAACCCACCCGGCAGGAGGTCACGTCGGTGAGTGATTCGCCGCTGTTCCAAGCTCTCATCTCCGGCTCGCTCCCCGCGCGTCCCGGCGCCCCGGCGCAGCCGTCCGCCCGTCGGTCTGGTGGGCCGCGCCCGAGGTCCGGGCGCATCCCGCTCGTCGTCGACACCGACACGGCGGCCGATGACTGCTTCGCGCTGCTGGCCGCGGCGCTGCATGAGCGTGCCGACCTGAAGGCGGTCACGATCGTGGCAGGCAACGTCGGGTTCGCGCAGCAGACCGAGAACGCACTGCTCACGCTCGAGCTCGCCGGGCGCGACGGCGACGTGCCGGTACACGTCGGCGCCGCCCGCCCACTCGTGGCCGACTGGGTGAGCGCAACCGACGTGCACGGCGAAGACGGCGTCGGAGGTCAGCGGCGCACCGGCACGACCGAGGTCGATTCGGAGCACGCCGTCGACGCGCTGCTACGACTCTCCCGGGCGTACGCGGGCGAGCTCGTCATCGTCGCGATCGGACCGCTCACCAACATCGCGCTCGCTGTGCGTCGCGACGAGGAGTTCGCCTCCCGCGTGCGCGAGATCGTCGTCATGGGCGGCTCGATCAACGGCCGTGGCAACATCACGCCGGCCGCCGAGTACAACATCTACGTCGATCCGGAGGCGGCGGCGATCGTCGTCGGAGCCGGATTCCCGAGCCTGCGGTTCGTGCCGTGGGACCCGACGACCATCCGCGACACGGTGTTCGACGCCGGCCGAATCGCAGAGATCGAGGCCCTCGGCACCCGCCTGTCGGCGTTCTTCGTGCAGGCCAACAAGGCGACGTTCGCCTTCGATTCGGCGGCGGGCATCGGCGGGTCGACGCATCCGGACTCACTCTCGGTGCTCGTCGCGCTCGACCCCTCGCTCGTCGAGGTCGAGCGCCCCTACCGCGTGGGCGTCGAGCTGCGTGGCGAGCTCACCCGCGGGGCGACCGTCTTCGACTGGCGATCGGATGCCCCGAATGCCACGGCGATCGAGCGGGTGCATGGAAAGGCGTTCTTCCGCGCACTGACGGCGATCCTCACGTCGCGCTGAGCGGTCAGCTGGCCGGCGCGAGACGCGCGGCCCCGGCCCTTTCCGGGCAAAAGGAAAGGGCCGGTCGATGGGGGTTCGACCGGCCCAGTGTCCCTTGCACCAGGAGTGTTGCAATCACATGTGGCCGCCGCCACAGCACAACGGCGACCTGTCCTCACGGTATAACGACGCGGTAACGGAGTGCACCCGAATCCGGCTGTTCTGTGGAAAGACATAGCGGCGTCGGATGCCGCGATCAGCAACCCCTGGCGGGCGCGACGGGTGGGGGCATCCGGGCGAAAAAGTAGGGCCGGTCGGGGATCCCGACCGGCCCTTGTCCCTTTTGCACCAAGAGTGTCCTGCAATCACATGCCGGTAGCTGCCACAGCAAAACAACTACCGTGCGAGCACTCTATAACGGCGAGGTAACGGAAGGGAAGCCCTTCTCGTTACCTTTCTGTGATTCATAGGTTTCTGTCGGTTCTCACTCCAGTTGTAGAAATCTCAC